>NZ_JSYF01000201.1:0-8997 GCF_054824225.1 Pontibacter sp. HJ8 | reverse complement strand
CATTTCGACCAACGGGAGAAATCTGATACAGACTACGGGTATGATCCAGATTTCTCACTGCGTTCGAAATGACAGCCTTGGTGATGTAATCGAAAAGTCTACCTTCGAAGGGAGTAGAGGGATGATTGTACGCCTGCCATGAAACGAGAACTGGAGCCAAAGCAGCTAGCAGGCTCCCCTCCTGGGGGTAGGGGCCCTCGATAAGGACAAGGAGAGTCAGGGGTGGTTGGACCAGGTATAGCCAGCACTATTTTATGCCGCTGGCTTAGCAGGAGCGTAACAGTAGGCGGAGGTGTGATGAGGAAGTAATAGATATACCACTCCCCTGCTCAGTTATAATTAGCCTCAGAGGAATTCATAAACACCCACAATGTGTAAGGGCAGGTATAGTTGCTATACCTGCCCTTACACATTGTGGAATCTATACCTGAAGAACATCGGAGTCCCTCTAAAAGTACATCAGGTTACGCTTGCCTGCGCAAAGGCATACCTTTACATCTATCTCAAAACCAGGTTTTTATATTGTTGCTGTGACTACCTCTATTCTATAGCTTCCTGCTTCCAATCCATCTGCCTGGGCCTTTACAGTGATCGTTCCACCCTGCCTGCCGGCTTTTACCAGGATGGTTGCTATACCTGCTTCGGCCTGCACTGTGTGTGGTCCCACAATTTCAGCGTCACCCTCAATCTGAAAAGAGATACGATTGGCAGCGTCCGGCACCAGGGTTCCGTTCTCATCTGTGATGCTGGCATATACAAACACGACGTCATTCACACCTGCCTGCCATGCTCTACCGCTGAGGTCTGCGTGTAACGTAAGATTCACTGCCTTTTTGGGAGTGCGTTGTTCTGCCTGTGCTGCTTTGCTGTTTTTGATATAGCCAACTGCCGTCAGGGTGCCGGGGGTATACCGGGGCACCTGGAAGGTAAAGGGCGGTCGCAGCAGGTGAGAGGAATTCGGGTCTTTGTCCGGGCGCTGGCGCGCAATGACTTTGCCATCCAGCAGCAGTTCCACTTCCTCGCAGTTGCTGTATACCTTCACCGTGGTTTCGGCAGGGTCGTTCCAGTAGTTGGCAATGTATACCATGGGTTTGCCAAACGTCGCCTGCTCCGCCATGTCAGGTCCGGCCTGGCTCTGGTAGAAGTAGAAAGCGAACTTGGGCAGCCGCACGATGTCCATGATGCCGGAAGCTTCGATATCGTCTGCGTAGCCGCGCTTGTAATCGAACATCAGCCAGTTGGCATCTCCTACGGCTGGCCCCTGCAGGTTGCTGTTGTGCGACTCCTGGTAGTTGAGGGCCTGCTGCAGCAACCGTTTCTGGCCGGCGCCGCGCAGTTGCCGGGAGGTTCGCTCCTCTTCCTTCAGGTTGGCAAATTCTTTCTGGTTGAAGCCCGCATTCTGGGCGTAATATTCCCAGTCGCCATACTCCCCGATGAACAAAGGCCTGCCCGTATACTTGTTCCAGTAATCCGGAGCCTTTCCGTGCTGGCGGGCCGGAATGAACACATCGTACGCATCATCCATCCAGCCACAGGTATAGACATCCTCAAAAGGCAGCTCCTGGTGCACCGCTTCATGGGCTTGCTGCATAAACTCCTTTGTCATGCCGGACTCATTTAGGGACGCTTCCCACAGTATAACGGAAGGATGATTGCGGTCGCGGCGCACCATGTCCCGCACGTCCTGCAGGCTGTTCTTCTGAAATTCTTTGTTGCCAAAAAACTGCCAGCCCGGTATAGCGTCCATTACCAGCAGCCCCAGTTCATCACAGGCTTTCATGAAAGCGGGCGACTGCGGATAGTGAGACAGGCGCACAAAATTAAAGCCTGCCTGCTTGATCTTCCAGGCATCGCGGTAGTTGGCGTTGTCTGACAGGGCATAGCCCAGGTAGGGATATTCCTGGTGACGGTTCGTGCCCCGCAGGTATAGCTTTTTGCCGTTCAGGTAAAAACCGTCGGACGCAAACCGGGCCGATCTGACACCGGTCTGTAGCCTCATTTGCTCTGTCTCCTGCCCTTTCTGCAACAGCTCAACCGATAAGGTATACAGGTAAGGCTGCTCAGGGGACCAGAGCTCCGGTTTTTGGATGTTTATTTTTTGTTTGAAGGTTCCGTATTCTCCCGGCTGCACGGCCAACGGCTCAGAAAGCGTTTGTCCTACAACCTGCCCGTTCTTATCTGACAGGATCACCTTCAGCTGGGCTTCGCGCTGCTCCGGATGATCGTTCTTCACCTCCGTCTGCACCAGCAGCGTAGCGGCCTCCGGATTTACCCGCTCATATTGCAGCAGCACGCCACCGCCGGCTACCCGGTTGGCTGCTACTGCATCGGAAATGTGGAGTTTATCTTTGGTGATAAGGTATGCGTTCCGGTAAATGCCGCTGTAGTAGTTAAAGTCCAGGTCGGCCAGTGGCTTGCCTGGCGCTACGACCGGATTGTCTTCGTTGTTCAGCCTGACCAGGAGCACGTTCTCTTTGCCAAAGTTGGCGTGCTCTGATATATCAATGTAAAAAGGCAGGTAGCCTCCCACATGCCGGAACACGTGCTTTCCGTTAAGGTATATGTCGGCCACCTGCAGGGCTGCCTCAAAATGCAGGGCGATGTGTTTCCCTTTGTCTGCAGCCGGCAGCGTGAAGAACTTCCGGTAAAAGGCCGTGCCCTGCCACTGCTGCTCTGTTTTGTGAATCGCCTCCAGGCGGGCTGTATGCGGCAATGACACCTGCTCCCACCTGACCTGTTGATCCGATTTGTCCAGTAGCCTGGTTGCAAAGTTAAGGGTGTCAGTGTCCCGTACGAATTCCCAGTCAGCATTGAAATTCTGCACGGTGTCAGAGCCGGCAACCGGGCTGGCTGTCTGACTTTTCATTTTCCCGGTGCAGCCTGCCAGCAGGAGGAGCAAACTGAATGGCAACAGGTATACGAGGCACTTCAACATAGTCTTTATTTTGTTGGGTAGTAGGCCCCCTGCTACCTTACAGGCATCTTCCTGCACTCCGGTACTAACACCCAGGACAGCATTTGCCTCAACCCAAGAGGGAGCCGTACCGGGTTGATTTCAAAAGTAATAGTAATTTTTTGAAATCAACGCAGGCATTCCTCCCTGCACGCTGCCAAACTCCCTTTTCAGGTATACCTTTTCGAAGTGCGGGTAGCGGAGCACGGAGTTGTTTTCTTTTAAAGGTATAGCCAAGCCGGAAAATTTACCGCATCAGGAACCGGAAGCGCCCGATATTCTTCAGCGCGATGCCTGTTCCCCGCACCACGGCACGAAGCGGATCTTCCACCACATGGGTAGGCAGTTTTGTCCTGGAGGAGATTCGTTTGTCCAGGCCGCGAAGCAGTGCGCCCCCACCCGTGAGGTAGATACCCGATTGATGAATGTCGCCTGACAGCTCCGGAGGCGTTATCTCCAGCGTCTTCAGGATGGCATCTTCGATCTTGGACAGGGACCGGTCCAGGTAGCGGGCCACGTCGGTATAGGAAACCTCTACTTGTTTGGGCAGTCCGGTCATCAGGTCGCGGCCCTTGATGGCTACATTTTCGGGAGGTTCCTGCAGTTCGGGCAGGGCCGACCCTACGGCCAGTTTGATACGCTCGGCAGTGGGCTTGCCAATCATGATATTGTGCTGGCGGCGCATGTAGTGGACAATATCGGAATCAAAATTATCGCCGGCCACCCGGATAGACTGGTCACAGACAATGCCGCTCAGGGCAATGACGGCAATCTCGGTGGTGCCTCCGCCGATATCGATGACCATGTGTCCGTTTGGCTCCAGCACATCCAGCCCTATCCCCACGGCCGCCGCGATGGGTTCATGGATCAGGTATACCTCTTTTGCCCCCGCGATCAGGGCTGAGTCGCGGATGGCTCTTTTTTCTACTTCTGTTATCCCGGAAGGAACGCAGATCACCATCCGGAAAGAGGACGTCAACCTGTTTTTTCCGGCCTGAAACATCTGCAGCATGCCTTTGATCATATGCTCGGCAGCATGGAAATCGGCGATAACTCCGTCTTTCAAAGGACGGACAATACGGATGTCTTCGTGCGCTTTGCCCTCCATCTGCATTGCCTTCGACCCCACCGCAATCACTTTTCCGGACGAGCGGCTATAGGCCACAATGGATGGCTCATCCACCACGATTTTGTCATTGTGGATGATCAGAAAGTTTGCTGTGCCCAGATCGATGGCAATTTCCTGCGTGATAAAATTAAAGAAACCCATTAATGAGTATTATTTTAAAAGTAATTTTTGTGCTATGCTTCCGGAGATCAAAGATTCAGATCTCCGGCTGCTTCCGGCTGGTAAATAATTTCCTCTACTTTGTAAATGACAGTACCCTGTGGCGCCGGCCACTCCACGGTATCGCCCTTTTTACAGCCCAGCACTGCCGTCCCGACAGCGGCCAGCACTGAGATCCGCCGCTGGGCCAGGTCCGCATCTTTGGGATACACGATCGTGATCTCCAGTTCGGCACCCTTTTTCATTTCCCGGAGCCGCACCACCGAGTTCATGGTCACAACATCTTTGGGAATCTTCTCCGAAGCCACCACTTTTGCGCGCTTCAGCTCACCGCTGATCGCTTCTACCGCTTGTGGGCCTCTTGTCTGGCGTTCTATCTGCACCACGCTGTGCAGGCGTTCGTAATCTTTCTGGGTTAAATAGATCGGGTTCATATGATTAAGTTTTGGACTGAAGTTTATGTATGACTTCATGCGCGCATGAAGCGGATTGGCTGTAAACGTGATTCCTGGAAATAAAAGAAAGCAATCAAGCACCAGCATACGTAAACATGCTGCTTCCAGTGTTTTTGCTAAAAGAGAAAGAAACCCGAAGGTTTACAGTCTACTTGATGAAATCTTTCGGAACTGTGTAGAAAAAAAGACAATAGCCATTAAGCACATCACTCAGGGTTACGTGATGCGACGCTGCGACAAAACCGGAGATCGGTCTTGAAAAAGAAGTAAGAAATCTTAAAAAGGGCAGCATTGTTTAAACAAACTAGTATGTCAAAGTAACACATTCGCCACCATAAAATCAACAAAATCTTAAAATTCAGGCTATATACGTCGATTTTTCTCTACCGGCACGCTGCCCGAACGGCCTGTAAAAAGCTTCCCGGGGGCAGCACCCGCAAACAGCAAGCGCTTAAAGGTGGTTTACGAAAGCGTGGAGCAAGGGGACAAGTTAAAATGGCCACCGTATTCTGCCTCTGTTCCGACAGCGCCACGAAGCACCAGGTATAGCCGGGGATTAAACTTTTCTCCGGTAAAACGGCCGCCCAGAACCAGAGAAAGAGCAAAAGCAGCCGCTCACTTCATTTCCTATACCTGTCAGGATAATTAATGTTCAGGCGCCCCGCCTTCTGTTATTATGGCTGCACAGTTACTTCCTGCCGCTGCTCGAAGCGCGTGCAGGCTCACGGTAGCCTGCAACTGTTTCAGCCGATCGTTCACTTTTCTAACGCTGCCGTGTCCGGATCACTGCAGTGCCGTTGGCAGAATCAGTTTGTAACAACTTCTAAGGAATACGCTCCCGAACGCCTGCATGAACCCGCTACCGGGAGAAAAGCCACGCCGGCAGCCCAACAACACAGTTGCAGGTATGCGCTACATCCTTCCGAATTGCAAACCCCATGCTTTGGCTGGCGCGTATAACCCATTGTTAAATTAAAAATGAAATAGCTTCGCTCGGGGTGCTGACGCCAGGATGGGAAGAAGTATACCCGCAACATACTTTTAACCAGGGCTGAAGCCTGCAAGGCACCCTTTCGGATTGCTTATACCTGAAAATTCACTATGGTTCTTATCCAACCTATCTCCTCATCAAAACCCTTTTTAAACAAGCTTACCCGTCCTGCCTGGCTGCTTTTCCTGCTCTGTATTTCGTGGTTTCTCTTATATCCCGCTACTCCCGCGCAGGCCCAGGAACAGCCTGCCGATACGACCAATGCGATCGAGGAAGCTTTGGAGACCACATGGCCTGCCGACTCCTTGGACAGACGCACCCCGCGGGGCACCGTAAACGGCTTTATCGAGGCAGTAGCAGACGAGAATTACGCGCGGGCAGCGCTATACCTAAACCTGGATACCACCTTACAGGAAAATCAGGATGGCCCGAGGCTGGCACAAGCCCTGCAGCGCCTGCTCGACCAGAAGGGCCATATTTCCCCTTTATCTTTAATAAGCAACGAACCGGAAGGCCGTACAGACGATAACCTGGGACCAAACCTGGACCGCGTGGGCTCGGCGGACATCAACGGGGAAACTTTTGATGTATTTCTTGAAAAGACGCAGGGGCCCGAGGGCGGTCCGTTGTGGCTGTTCTCCTCCCAGACGGTCCAGCGCATTCCGGACTCTACGGCCGTGGTCACGACTGCCATTACAGACAAAGTATTGCCTTCGTTCCTGGAAAGACACAAATGGGGCGGCGTATCGATCGGGCATTGGCTGGCCATGCTGGCCATAGCCCTCGGGGGCTACCTGGTTGCCTGGGGAATCACTACTGTTTTGACCTTCATTATCCGCTTCCTTTGGCACAAGTCCACAGAGGAGCCTACGCTGGGTATCATCAAAGCTTTTGCGTTGCCGGTACGGCTATACCTGGCCGCCCTGATCCTGGTCGCTACCAGCCGGGAAGTCGGGATTTCCATTATCGTGCGGCAGCGGTTCAGCGAAATCACCCTGATTGTCGGCATTGTTGCGGTGCTGCTTCTCATGTGGCAGTTGGTGGATGTACTGGGCCGTTTCAGCGAAAAGCTTATGATCCGGCGCGGCAACTTCTCTGCCATCTCAGTCGTGCTTTTTTTGCGGCGTTTTGCCAAGATCGCCCTTCTGATATTGGCTGTAATCGCCGTACTGGGCACCTTTGGCGTGGATGTCACGGCAGGACTGGCAGCACTGGGTATAGGCGGTATTGCGCTGGCGCTAGGCGCACAGAAAACTGTGGAGAATTTTGTCGGAAGCGTGTCCCTCATTGCCGACCAGCCCATCCGTGTGGGTGACTTCTGCAAAGTGGGAGAGACAACAGGAACGGTGGAGCAGATCGGGATGCGCTCTACCCGCATCCGCACCAATGAACGCACCGTCGTGACCATCCCCAACGGCGATTTTTCCTCCCAACGGATTGAGAACTTTGCCCACCGGGACCGCTACCTGCTGAATCCCACTATCCGGCTGCGTTATGACACTTCCCCGGACCAGATCCGCACGATCCTGGGGGCGCTCCGCTCCATCCTGGAGGCGCATCCCAAAGTAGCGCTAGACCCGCGCGTGCGTTTTATAGAAATCGGAGCAGATGCGCTTAAACTCGAGGTCTTCACCTACATTTATACCCAGGATTTCAATGAGTTTCTGGAAATAAAGGAAAACCTGATGTTAGACATGATGGATGCGGTGAGCACAGGTGGCACCACGTTTGCTTTCCCGGCGCAGACGCTTTACCTCACCAACAACAACCGGGATACTGCCCTGAAGAAAACTCCGGACACGGAAGAAAAAAACTGAACCTGCCTTACCCCGGGAACATCCGGGCCGGGCAGGTTCAGTTTTGCCGTTTGCTATACCTTCGTCCGGTTCACTTTAGAACCTGAACCCTACCGATACATACGGGAGCACATCTTCTTCAGAGAAGCCCACCACCCCCTGCAGCAGGATCAGCTTGGCCGGGATGATGTAGACCCCGCCGCCAAAGCCGTCGTGCCACTTCGTTGAGTTCTCGTCTTCTGCCCATACCCGGCCGATGTCATTAAAACCGAGCACCCCAAAGGAGCCCGGGAATAAGTAGGAAGTAAAGTCAAACAGCTTCAGGCGTAGCTCCAGGTTGTGGTAGAGCATGCTCTCCCCGGCAAACCGGAAATTGCGGAAGCCTCTCAAGCTGTTGTTGCCGCCCAGGTATAGCAGCTGGTAAAAATCCGGATCTCCGATGGTAGTGCCGCCGCCGATCCGGTTGGCAATGACGAAGTTGCCATTGGCCGTTGTATTGAGGTAGAAGCTGAATTCCGACAGGGCCTGCCCGTAACTCGACTCATCCCCGTTCAGCTGCTGCATACCGGTGAGCGAGGTGTTCCAGTAAATGCCTTGTGTGGGCAGAAGGGCATCGTTGCGGGTATCTACCTCCAGGCCGGCCACTATACCTGCCGAAAACTGGTTGGAGAAAACACGCTCGGAGGGGTTCAGCTCGTTGTAAATCGTAATGAAGCGCCCTTCATTCTCCCCCGCATCGTTCTTGTAATACTGGGCAGCCAAACCTGCATTGAGCTTTACATGCGGCCCGATCGCGCGGTGCAGCTTCACCTGCGATGTGATATAATCGTAGCGCGTACGATAAAACCGGATCGGCTTGCTGCCTACTTCTACAAACTCCGTCTCGTTACCGACCCCAAAAAAGTTGCTCGTATTGTTCGGTGCCCTGCCGTCCACGTCGATGCTCAGGCTGTTCTTGCCGAAAACGTCCGTGATATAGCCCGAGTACCGGAAAAAGGTCGCATTGGTGGCCAATGCATGTCCCAGCATCAGTTTGTGCCGGGCAGCGAAGGGCTCTTTCCGGAAGCCCTGCCGGGTATAGGAAAACCCTAGTCCCAGCAGCACGCCATCGTCCAGGTTGTAGCCGACTGCCACCTGCGGCAGCAGAATATTATACTTGAAGGACTGGGGATTAAAGTAGTTAACGGTCGTGTCGGCTGCTGTTTTGATGCGGGCGAGCGATCGCTTCGGTAAAATATTTTTTTCGTCAGAGCGGTCATAAATGTAAAGTTTGCCCCGGTTGGAGAAGTTTTCATCCACCTCGAACTTATCTGTTTCGCCGCCCCCGATCATTCTCACTTTTATGGGGGAGGAGTGGCTGCCCATTACAGAAAATACATCTTCGCCGTCTCTGCCATACAACCGGATTTCTTTTGTTACATCGGGGTCAAACTTCCGCTGGTAAAGCAACCTGTCCCTGTTGCCGTCTTTCTTTATTTTGTAGATGTCGACCGCTATGCTTCCGTCTGCTTCAT
>NZ_JSYF01000021.1:0-17308 GCF_054824225.1 Pontibacter sp. HJ8 | reverse complement strand
ACCGTACCCTGTGCATCGACCTGTGCCCTGGCGTGTGTGTCGGTTAGTATGGTTTTTGTTTCCAGATTTACGAAGGCAGCCGTGATATGCGACCCACCAATGTCTACCCCTAAAACGGCTTTACCAGACATATATAATTTTTACTTTTAAGGTTCCTAAAACCGTTTTTAATACTTTACTCCGGGCTCTACCTTGTGCATGGGCTTACCTGCTGATGAACCATTTTAAATCGCAAATCAAGTTGCCAGTAGGCAGGTATAGTTCAGTACCTGGCTTCCTGACCTGTATTGCGATGTTAAAAGCTATAGGCAACAGATACCATTTTTCAGCTAAAAGGATTTAGCATATTGCTAAAAAAATTCCTCAAACGCTGTATTGTACTCCTGAGCGAACTTTTACCTTTCAATCGTCACAGCGTATCGGAGCTTACCCATATAAAAACAGCTGCTGCTTCGTTGCTGACTTCTACAACACGTATTTTCAGCCTAACCCGGTAAGTATAAGAGCTTCCTTACAGCCAGCGGCCTGTTGTCTAGAACTGTTTTTCTTCATTTCTATATTCAAATTTAGCAGTAATATCAGAAAATCAAAGCGCTTGCAACTAAATTCATCTGAATATGAGCGATTACTCACATTCATTCTACTCCAGACAAGAAAAATCCTTTAGTAGAATAAGAGTTGACAGCAAGTGAAAACGTATAGCCCTGTTACTTGTATTTGCGCTTCTTCCTCGCGTTTTGCCCTACAGCCAAAAGGGTTAAAACCTCCCGGATGATGCTGCTTTTAGGCGCGTGCTATACCTGGTTGCTTATTTCTGGGGAGTGGAGCCCCTGACAATCAGGTGTGTCGGAAGAACCAGAGGTTTGGGCAGCGTATCAGGATTCTCTCCTTTCAGCAGGTTCAGCATAATGTTTATTACCTGGTTGGCGATATCCTCTGTGGGCTGCGCAACAGCCGTTATAGCGGGCTTGTATAGTCTAAAAAAATCGAGGTCATCGTATGAAACAAGTCCGAGCTGGGCTGGAATTGCAAGGTCAAGGCGACTGATAGCCTCCAGCCCTCTTAGAGCCAGATAATTGGTAGAGAAGAAAACGGCATCCACCTCTCTTTGCTCGTCCAAAAAAGACATCATGCTCCGGATCATTTTCTCCGGATCGTAGCTGTAGGGGATCTCCAGTATAGTGGGTTCCAGTGCAAGATTTTCCAAAGCGGTCCGGTATCCCTCCAAACGCAGCAGCATCTGATTTTGCCTGGAGTCTGTTGTAACAAAGGCGATCTTTTTATACCCGCGCCCGATCAGATGGGAAGTGGCCTGGTAGGCTCCATCCAAATTATCTACCACCACAAAATTTGAATCGAGGCCGATGACCTGACGGTCTATGAGTACAACCGGGAAGCCATCGCTAATGAGCTCCTTTATATCGTCCTCTGCTCCCTGGGTTGGGGTGATGATATAGCCATCCACGTGTTTGTCTCTGAACAGGCTGATGAGCTCGTGGGTTTTATCTTTGTCGTCCTCGGTGCTGCAATAAATTATCCGATAGCCTTCCTTATACGCCTTCTCTTCTATCAGGCGGGCGATAGTTGCAAAAAAAGGGTTGGATATATCTTCTACTATCAGGCCTATGGTTTTGGTCTTGCCGGTGCGTAAACTTTGAGCCAGCTGGTTGGGCTTATAGTTTACCTCTTCTACCAGCTTTAGCACTTTCTCCGCCAGGCTATCGCTTATTCGCTTTTCCTTCGCTCTCCCGTTCAGTATAAAGGACACGGACGTGATGGAAATATTGAGTTGTTTGGCTATATCGCTTATGAGCAACTTCTTTTTCATGCGGAGGCAGATTTTATGGCTAACTAGTAAAGATAGGGCATTCGCCTGAAATTATTGAAACGACATGGAAATATCCAATGATCAAACTTACATTAATCCCATACCCATGATTTAATCGGATCATCAGGAAAGTTATTGCTTCGCAATAGCACCTGAGGCGTGCTTGCTGTACCTGCTCCTGGCTACACATGGATAAAAATGCGAAGCAAGGAGTAAGTAAGCATGGGAAGAGCGAACGAAGAATTTCAGGCAAATACCTCATAAGCTAAAGAATAGGTATAGCAGCTTTCTGAAAGTGCCCTCTCACTCAGAATTTCACCCGCCTTAGCCAGCGTGATCACCCAAAACAGGTATAGAGGAGCTAAGACCAAGCACCTTCCAAAAGCACTTTTCAGAAAGCAATCCGCAGGCTTAATCCGGTACTTTTTTCATATACTTAGGGGAGGCAAAAAAATTATTTTGTAGTTTTAAGCATGCTACAAAGAATCAATCTCTCTCCTTTCAAATACTTTCTAAAATCCGGAACAGCAGGTGGCTTTATCTTAATGGCCTGTGTTCTAGTCTCTTTAATTCTCGCAAACTCTCCCCTTGGGCCAGGTTTCGAGCGCCTGCTGGCGCAACAAATAGGGTATGAATCTGAAGCGCTTCAGTTGCGATACCCCCTTCTGTTATGGATCAATGACGGTTTGATGGCTATCTTTTTTCTGCTCGTAGGACTGGAAATAAAACGGGAACTGGTAGAGGGGGAATTGTCTTCTTTTAAGCAAGCCGCTTTACCTGTATTTGCCGCCATCGGCGGGATGCTGGTTCCAGCCCTTGTGTATACCTTGTTCAATCAAGGTACAACTACTGCTAGTGGCTGGGGTATACCCATGGCTACCGACATTGCCTTTGCCATTGCCGTTATCTCACTTTTGGGCAAACGGGTGCCGCTCTCTTTAAAGGTGTTCTTAACTGCGCTGGCTATTGTCGATGATTTAGGAGCCATTCTGGTCATCGCCCTGTTTTACTCGACAGAGATGCACCTGAATTACCTGTTGTATGCAGCCGGGGTGTTTGCTTTGCTGATCGTCTTTAACCGGATGGGGGTGAAGAACATATGGCTATACCTGCTGCCAGGCGTCGTGATCTGGTACTTTATCCATCATTCCGGTATACATGCCACCATTGCAGGCGTGCTGACGGCGCTGACCCTGCCAACCACGCCGGACGAAAAAGAATCTCCGCTGGAGAAACTGGAGCATGCTTTAACTAAGCCGGTTAACTTCCTGATCATGCCTATCTTTGCCCTGGCCAATACCAATATCCGGTTTGAACTAAGCATGCTGGATGGGCTAACCAGCAGCCTTGGCTTAGGCATCATCTTTGGCCTGCTAGTAGGCAAACCGATTGGCATAGTATTCTTTTCGTGGCTGTCGGTCAAGCTAGGGATAAGCTCCCTGCCTGCAGGCACCAGATGGATACAGTTCCTGGGCCTAGGCTTGCTGGCCGGCATCGGATTTACCATGTCCATCTTCATCGCCTTGCTCTCTTTCGACGACCCTGCGTTTCAGACGCAAGCCAAGTTTGCTATTCTTATCGCGTCCATTCTGGCCGGTTTGTCAGGGTACCTGTTCCTGAGGAAGCTGGGTGCAAAGAACAATTATACTGAAGCGCCTGTAAATCAATGATCGGCTCTCCGTAAGCAGTGAATCTAAAAACCATGGAATATTGTTCATCCTTACCAAATTGCCCGAAACAAAAAAGCCTTGTAAGTTACTCACTTACAAGGCTTTTTTGTTGAATTGGGTGGAGATGCAGGGATTCGAACCCTGGTCCAGACAAGGAAATCAACGGGCTTTCTACATGCTTAGACTTATTCGGATTGTCGGGAGCTTGCAAGTATAAGTCAGACTTATGCGCACTCCTTAGATGCTTTAGTTCGCCTGTGCACCGCACCCTTACACAGACTAGTCAATCGGATCGAAGCCTCTGATGTGCAAGCAGATTCACGAAACCTGCACGAGACTATGGCTAGTGCTTAATACCTAGATTAAGCAGCCATGGCGTAGTTAGATTCGCCATTTATTGGTTGAACGGATTTTTAACAGGTGGTACGTTCATCACCCGACATGCTTACACGCTATTTGCACAAGCTGTCAATTCCAGTCATCCCCATAAGTTAAAGAACGTTGTATTCGTACGCTGTATACTTCAAGAAGTATGCCACAAAGGTATACATTTTGCAGCACACTTCTATCCGTTTTTCAGCTTAATAACACTTAAAAGTAATGTCAGGTTTCACTATTTTTAAAGTTTTGCCTGTAGGTTTCTGCTCCAATCCAACATGGCGGTGTACAGTTCGTCTATACTTATCGCCGGGTTCTCCTTGTAAAGCACAAGCAACTTCTGGTTAAAATCGCCGAACCTTGCAAAGCCTCGCATCTTTTCCATCTGGTGCTCCATTAAAGGGATATAGGTTGCATTGTCTTCAGCTGAGAACTTATCCAGGCAGTAAAGCGAATAAATGCTCCAGGTCATGTACTCATTAAACACAGCGTAGGGCGAACCATAGGCACTGGTTCCGGTACTTTCTACAACCCATTTTGCTCTGTCTCCAAAAGCTTCATTTATCTGCTTTACATACTTATCCGACACCGGGTTCACAAAGTTATGGTCTATCTCGGTGAACACCACGCGAGACGCGAGCATCTCGTTTACCTGCTGGTTATACTTCGGACCCAGTTCTGCTCTCCGGACAAACATCACCGTCTGGCTAAAACCCTTGTCTTCGAACCTGACAGTGGAATGCGCACCGCCTATAAGAGGCGAAAAGGTAACACGGTAATTGCCATACTTAAATTTGAATTTATCTTCCAGCCACGCCTGCTGCTGGTCTATCGGATTTAAAGAACGATAGGTCTTGATCAGATCGTTGTAGTAGGGCTGGTGCTTTTTATAAAACTCCCGGAAACCGGATTTTCGGGCAAAGTCTTCTATCAGTGCCAGATTAGCAACTATAGGATCGCCTTCATTATTAAAGCCCATTTTCCGGATGATGCCTTCGTTTTTAATGTTTCCTTTTTTATCAAACACATAGGCACAGGCATTCATTTTCATGGCGTAGTAGTACCAGTAGCTGTCATTATCGAAGGGCTTGGTGATGTTTTTATTGACCACTTCCATAACCGGATGATGCTTATAGACAGAGAAATGCTTCATAACTTCTTTGTAATAAGGCGTTGTCATATCCACCATGTTGGAATCCTGCTGGCCCACGTTGGATATAGCTACCAGTATGTTTGCCAGCTCATGCACTTCCGGCACTTCTACCGCAAACTTACCCTGGTTTTCCCGGATATACTTCCTGGTGAAATTCACATTTTTCGGCACTCCCACAATTTCGGTCAGGGCTTTCTCTTTGCCTGATTGCAGTACATAAAATTGTATGGTATCGCCTGCCTTCACATTAAAAGCAATGGAATCCACATCGGAAATAAAAGCAACTTTGGTCACTCTCTTTTTGCACTCTACTTCCAACCGGTCCGGCTTCTGTTGTGGCGAAATGGTCCAGTCAGCCCGCTTTTCGGTGTTATTGATGGCATAGGTAATGTTTTCTACATTCGATTTTATACTGGGTAATTCTTTTACTTTCTGGGCATAAGAGGCAGATGACCCGGAAATGAGCAGCAGCGCGAACGCATACGTTGGCAAATTTTTCATGAAGTTTTAGGTGTGATTTAAGAATTATTTCGCTGCCAGTTTTTGACCTTTCAGATACTTTAAAGCACGATCCAGCACAGGGTCTTTTTTCTGGATGTAGTCCTGTAGTGTCATTTTTACTTCCATGTCAGGTTTTACGCCATAGCCTACAAACTCGCGGCCATCCGGGTAAGTATCTTTTTTAGTACAGATGCGGGCCTTGCCGCCGCCCGGTAAGTCAAACATGAAAGGCTGGCCTGTGCTGCCATAAGAGTTCTCCCCTATCTTGGTCATGTGCTTTTGGTTATCGGCATAGATCAGAAAATCTTCGGCTGCAGAAGCGGTGCGGTGCCCGATGAGTATAGCTGTAGGAACTATGACTTTATCTTTTTGAGCAATCTTATTTTGTGCAGGTTTGTAGTCAAATTGATCCATCAGTTTATCCTGGAAAGCCATCAGCGACTTGGCAGCCCAGGCATCCCCAACCGTATCTTTCGGGTTCTCAATAAATCTGCCCCAGGCTTTAAAGCTGGCCAGGTGCTGGCGCGTTGAGTTCCTCGACCCGTACAGCAACGTATCCGGCGCCATGTAATCCAGTATTTGACGGCCTATACTTGTAATGCCCCCGCCATTGTTGCGCAGGTCTATTATGAGTGCTTTGGCTTTGCGCAGCTCCGGTAGCTTCTGCAGGAAGAGTTCATTTATTTTTGGATCGTGAAAGCCGTTCAGAGCCAGGTAAGCCGTCTGGTTCGGGTACCACTTCAGCTCCAGCAGTTCCTGCTTCTCAATGGCCGGGTATACTTCCTGCTCTATCGTGTTGTCATGCGTCAGGGCCAGGCTTTTCACCTTCCCTTTCTGGGTCCTGTACTTAATGTGGTAAGTCTCTCCTTCAAATCCTTTCAGCATGCTGGCTATGGCGTCGTCCATCAGCGCATAGTCTGTAGATGAGGCGATGTAGGGCATCACGTTTCGCTTCAAATGCTCTGCGGTTGGCAGGCCGTTTACTTCTATGATCTCGCTGCCCACCGGCACTTCATCTTTTATACTTAAGTTGGTCCGGGTAACAATCGCTTTATTGTCGATGTTGGTCAGGAAGAGCCTGTACTTGCCAAACATGTCGGTATAAAGCAGCATGTCTATACTTCGCGCAAAGTAAATGTTGGTGTGTCCGTCCTTCAGGCTGGCACAGAACTTCTGTAACTCGCGGTAGTACTCGTAGTCGTTTTTAGTATTTTGCACTTTTGTAATCGCCTCGCGATAATCTTTCTCCCATTTGGCGCGGTCTACCTTGTCCAGGTATACGAAATTGTAGTTTACCTCCTGCCAGAACTTCGACAGGCCATACACTTTATCAGTCGCAGACAGTGTGTTGGGCACTTGGGCGGTTGTGGCAAATGTCACCAGCAGCAACAGGATGAACAGATTCTTCTTCATAGTGTTAGTTTATACTTATGGCTTAATTTTCTTCGTGTTTTATTCCGTTCTCAGTGAGTTCACCGGGTCAGCCAGGGCCGTTCTTACCGCATGGAAGCTCAGGGTGAGCATGGCGATGAGCAAAGTGGCCACAAAGGCTGTCGCAAATATCCACCAGCTCAGCTCGGTGCGATAAGCGTAGTCGTTCAGCCAGTTGTGCATCAGGTACCAGCTCAGGGGCAAGGCAATCAGGTTGGCTACCAACACCAGTTTCAGGAAATCTTTGGAGAGCATGAACACGATACCTGACACGGATGCGCCCATTACTTTTCGTATCCCAATTTCCTTTTTGCGTTGCTCGGCCGTGAACAGGGCCAGGCCAAACAAGCCCAGGCAGGAGATGAAGATGGCAATGCCGGCAAAGTACTTCGTTAGCTGGCCCATAATAGCTTCCGCTTTATACATTTTCTCAAAATCCTCGTCCAGGAAGTGATACTCAAAAGGGTAGGCCGGATTATGCCGTTTCACGATCTTCTCGATGGCCGCAAGTGCCGGCCCGGTTTGCCCGGCGTCTAAGCGCGCAAACATCAGATTATTGGAATCAGGATGCAGGCGCAGGACAAGCGGCCGCGCAGGAATGTGCATGGAGGTAGTATGAAAGTTGTCGATCACACCGATCACACGCCCCTCTATGCTCCACTTCAGCCACTGGCCTACAGGGTCCTGCATCTGCATCAAACGGGCAGCCTCCTTGTTGATGATAAAGGCAGCTGTATCGGTTTTAAAATCCCTGGAGAACGTGCGGCCTTCCAACAGCTTCACATCCATAGTTTCTACAAAATCATGGCCTACCGACATCACGCTGAACAGGATGTTGGCATTGGGATCTTTCCCTTTCCATTCGATGCCTCCTGTAGAGTTACCGACCATGATCGGGAGCTGGTCGCTGGCTGTCACATGTAGCACTCCCGGCATGTTCTCCAGCTCGCGCTTCACCACATCGTAACGGTCGCGCAGGGCGCCCTCTAAGGGTACATATACCAGGTTCTCGCGGTCTAAGCCAATGTTTTTGGTGCGGATGTAGTTGAGCTGCAGGTAGGCTACGAGGGTGCTGATGATGAGCAAAGCGGAAAGTATAAACTGAAACACGACCAGTCCCTCCCGGAGCACCGACACCCGGTTGCCCACCTTAACAGCGCCTTTCAGCACTTTGACCGGATCGAAGGAGGAGAGGAAGAAGGCCGGGTAACTACCTGAAAGTATACCTGTCAGCAGGGCCACGCCTAGCAGCAGCAGGACGAGCGTGGGATCCGTGAGATCAAGAGAGATATACTTACCGGTCAGGTCGTTGAAGTCAGGCAGCAGCATACCGGTCAGGTTAAGAGCTATGAACAACGCCAGGAAAGCCATCATCACCGACTCCACCATGAACTGCCGCACCAGCGAGCCCTTGCTGGCCCCGATGGCCTTGCGAACGCCCACTTCTTTGGCACGCTTGGCAGAGCGTGCCGTAGCCAGATTCATGAAGTTGATACAGGCAATAACCAGTATGAACACCGCCACGACCGAGAACAGGCGCACACGCTCGATAAAGCCCTGTTTACCTTCCCGGAAGTCGTTGTATAGGTACATATCGGCCACAGGCTGTACAAATACATCTGTCGTTGACTCCTTATCATATTTCTTGATAAAAGGCTTGATCTTTTCATTGAAGGCAGCAATGTCTGTACCCGGCTGCAGTAGAAGGAAGGTGCGCAGCGCGTTGTTTCCCCACTCATGCAGCCACTCGTTTCCGGGACTGTTGATCCAGTCTTCTACAGGCATCACATAATCAAACTGCATAGTGGAGTTTTTCGGCACGTCCTGCATCACGCCGGTTACTTTATAGCTTTGGGTATTGTTTATCTTGAAAAGCTTACCCATGGCCTCGTCCGGGGAGTCAAAAAACTGTTTGGCTACTGTTTCGGAGATCACTACGGAGTGTGGTTGAGACAGTACCGTTTTGGCATCACCCTGCAACAGCGGAAACGTAAATACCTCGAAAAACTCCGGATCCGTATAGCGCCCGTTCACTTTCAGGACTTTATCCCCGTAGGCAAAGAGCTGTTTCCAGTCCCAGGTAGTAGAGCGCACAGCGTGTATCACTTCCGGCATATCCTGCTCCAGTGCCTCGGCCAATAGTCCCGGCGTCGCATCCACGGTCAGGTTATCGGCACCAGGGTAACTTTGCTCTTCCATTACCCGGTACAGATTATCTAAGTTGGCGTGAAATCTATTGATACTCAACTCATCCTTCACCCAGAGCAGGATCAGGATACTGCAGGTCATACCCAATGCCAGGCCTGAAATATTAATCAGGGAAAAACCTTTGTGGCGCATCAGGTTGCGGCAGGCCATTTTGAGGTAATTAATCAGCATCGTCTTAGGCTTTATGAAGTGTTGATTTCTGTTTGCTTGGTGATAAGCCCGATCGGTTGATGCAGGCATTTGTAAGGGTACTAGAAATTACAATGCCACTTTCATAAAAAACTGATTTAAAGCGTATTACAATCCTTGTTTCATTTATAACTGTCCGCTTCCGATACACATTTGAGCGATACAGCTGTGCGCTTTCGCAACACATCCTAAAAGGATTTTGAAAAGTAATTTTCCTAAGGTAGAATTGCGGAATACTAATTACCTTCGAATCAAAATAGACCTATTGGCTTATGGCTGCAGTAAAAAACGGGCGGGTATTGGTAGTCGACGATGAGTCAGACGTGCTCTTTGCGATGAAGATGCTCCTGAAAACCGAGGTCAGGGAAGTGGTAACGGAAAAGAATCCGGAGAACCTGCTGGCCCTGCTCAGCAAAGAACGGTTTGACGTCATCTTCCTGGACATGAATTTTAAAAGCGCCCTGCATACCGGCAATGAGGGATTGTTCTGGCTCAGCAAGATACTGGAAAAAGACAGGAACGTCGCCGTCATTCTGATCACAGCCTACGGCGATGTGGAGCTGGCTGTACGCTCCCTGAAAGAAGGCGCCTTTGATTTTATCGTGAAACCCTGGCACAACGACAAGCTGCTCGAAACCCTGCACCATGCCCTGGAGGCCAGGCAGATCAAACAGAAAAGTCAGCCTGCCAAATCCAAAACACCCGACTCCTCTCCTATACTGGGTACATCAGACGCCTTGCGGGAAGTCCTCTATAAGCTGGATAAGATTGCCCCCACGGAGGCCAATGTCCTCATACTGGGAGAAAATGGTACCGGCAAGGAACTGGTAGCCCGCGCGCTGCACGAGAAATCCTTCCGGGCAGATAAGCCTTTTGTGAGCGTGGACGTAGGCGCCCTGACAGATTCGCTTTTTGAAAGTGAATTGTTCGGGTATAAGCGGGGCGCTTTCACCGATGCCAGGGAAGACCGTGTGGGCCGTTTTGAGGCAGCCAACGGAGGCACGCTCTTCCTGGATGAGATCGGCAATATTTCATTGCCCATGCAGGCCAAGTTGCTCACGGTGCTGCAGAACAGGCAGGTAACGCCGTTGGGTTCCAACCAGCCTATACCTGTCGACATCCGGCTGATCTCGGCTACGAATGTGCCCATCTACCAACTGGCTGCCCAGAACCAGTTTCGCAAAGACCTGATCTATCGCATCAATACAGTAGAGATCGTATTGCCTCCGTTGCGGGATCGCGGGGAAGATGTGGAGCTGCTGGCGCAGCATTTTGCCGCGTACTATGCATCCCGGAATCATAAACCGGTACCCGAATTTGCGCCCGCCACGCTCCGTAAACTCCACCAGCATACCTGGCCGGGCAACATCCGGGAATTGCAGCATGCCGTGGAGCGTGCCATTATCATGGCAGAAGATACGGTGTTGCAGCCGCAGGATTTCAGCTTTTCAGGTATGGAACCGGAGGCGGGCCCACTGCCTGCAACCGGAGCGCTTGTGTTTGACCAGCAGTTGCCGCTCAGCGAGATCGAGCGGGAAACCATCCGGCGTGTGATTGAAAAGAACAAAGGCAATATTTCGAAATCAGCCAAGGAACTCGGCCTGACACGCACGGCCCTCTACCGCCGCCTGAACAAGCATGATATTTAAGCGCCTCGAACCCGGTATTCTGATTCGCATCCTCCTGCTGCTGAGTATGATGTACCTCACGGTGCACTACCTGGTTCAGTTTAGCTGGCTGCAGATAACTTCCGGCATCCTGATCATGCTGTTGCAGGTATGGGAACTGACCCGTTATGTGACGCGCAGCAATTACGAACTAGCCAAGTTCCTGCAGGCGGTCCGGCACCGGGACTTCACCCAGCAGTTCAACGAAAACCCCTCCATCCATTCGCTCGGTCCGCTGCACCAGGCGTTTAACCAGATCAGCCAGACCTTCAAGCAACTCCAGATTGAAAAGGAAACGCAGTTTCTCTACATGCAGACCATTCTGCAGCTGATCGACACCGGCATCATGGCCTTTGATGAAGAAGGGGAAGTGGAGTGGGTGAACGATGCCTTCAAAAAAATACTGGGGATACCTCACCTCAAGAGCCTGAACGGGCTGGAAAGACGCTATCCCCAACTGCTGGAAGCTGTGCTGGAGCTGCAGCCGCATGAGAACAAACTCCTGAAACTGAAGCTGCCCGAAGGCCCGACCCAGCTGCTACTCTCCGCCACGGCCTTTAGCATGCAACACCACAACCTGACCTTGGTGGCCATCAAGAACGTGAGTTCCGCCGTGGATGAAACCGAAACGGAAGCCTGGCAGAAACTCCTGCGCGTGATGACGCACGAGATCATGAACTCCGTAGCTCCCATTGCCTCCCTGGCCGACTCGCTGGGCAAGCACTTGCAGGCAGCGCGTGAGGAACAGCAAGCGCAGGACCAGGTGACGACCGACCGGGAGCTTCTGCAGGATACCGAAGAAGGGATAGCCATCATCCGGAAGCGGAGCGAAGGACTCCTGCGCTTTGCCCATTTTTACCGCAACCTCAACAAGTCCCAACACATCCTGCTCACCACCGTGTATGTGCAGGAGCTATTCAGCAGCATCGGCACGCTGATGCTTCCCCGACTGGAAGAACAAGGTATAGCCCTTCACTGTGAAGTGTCGTCGCCGGAGCTTACGCTGCATGGCGATGTGCACCTGCTGGAGCAGGTGCTCATCAACCTCATTCTGAATGCGGCGCGGGCTGTGAAAGACGTGCCGGCACCGCTTATCTGGCTGAGCGCCGGAAGGCAGGAAAATGGCAAAGTGACCGTGGAGGTACGCGACAACGGCACCGGTATACCGGAGGCGCTGATGGAAAGTATTTTTATCCCTTTCTTCACTTCCCACAAAGACGGCTCAGGTATAGGCCTCAGCCTGGCCAGGCACATCCTGCTGCTTCACAAAGGCACTATCCAGGTGGAGTCCCAGGAAGGGGCAGGCTCTGTGTTCAAGCTGGTGTTTTAAACAGCTTTGCGCTACAGCTACCGGGCCTCTTTCTCTTTCCCCAACCCGGCAATCTGAACGGCCTGCTGTATCAGCGGAAAAGCGTGTTTATTAACCTCATCTAGGGCAAACTTAACCATTCCGTCTTGCTTCCGTTCATGTGACAACAAGCATAATCACATACTATACAGCACGTTATACCTATCTCCTACACGATGGAAGCGCAAGGTTTACAGCAACAAGTAGCAGGTATACTGGCCACGGCAGATGTCAAAATCAACGGGCCCGATCCCTGGGATCTGCAGATTCATGACAATCGCTTTTTTAGGCGGGTGCTGAGCCAGGGCACGCTGGGGCTGGGAGAGTCGTACATGGACGGTTGGTGGGACTGCGGGCGGATAGACGAGTTCGCTTTTCGGGTGTTGCGCGCTGACTTGTACAAACACGCCAAATTGGGCTGGAAATCCTGGCTGGAAATGTTGCTAGCCAAGATCATAAACATGCAGCCCAAAGGCAAGGCTGCGCGCAACGCGCAACGCCATTATGACATGGGCAACAATCTATACCAACGCATGTTGGACCGGCGCATGACCTACAGCTGTGGCTACTGGAAAAACACCGATAATCTGGACCAAGCACAGGAAAACAAGCTCGACCTCATCTGCCGGAAACTCAGCCTGCAGCCGGGGCAGCGGGTGCTGGACATTGGTTGCGGCTGGGGAAGCTTTGCAGGCTTTGCAGCAGAAAGGTATGGCGTGGAAGTGGTAGGCGTAACCGTATCGCGGGAGCAGGCTACCTTGGGTATGGAATTGTGCCGCGGCCTGCCCGTTGAGATCAGGTTACAGGACTACCGCGACGTAACCGAGCAGTTTGACCATGTGGTATCGGTGGGCATGGTGGAGCATGTTGGGTATCGCAATCATCGTGCTTTCATGAAAACAGCTGCCCGCTGCCTTAAGGACGAAGGCTTATTCCTGCTCCACACCATCGGGGTCAACTACTCCAGAACCTCGGCCGACCCGTTCACAGATACCTACATTTTCCCCAACTGCCTCATCCCCTCTCTCCGGCAGCTGAACCAAGCCATGGAAAAGATTTTTGTGGTGGAAGACCTGCACAACTTCGGTCCGCACTACGACTATACCTTAATGGCCTGGTTTGATAATTTTAATCAGCATTGGGACGAGTTGCAGGGAGAGTACGGAGAGCGATTCTACCGCATGTGGAAATACTACCTCCTGTCCAGTGCCGGTTCCTTCCGGGCACGCAACAACCAGCTCTGGCAGCTGGTGCTTTCCAAAAAAGGGGTTCTGGGCGGGTATGAGGCCGTGCGGTAAGAAACGTATTCCTGCCCTTTTTCCTGTTGAATCAGGTATAAAAACAAGGGCCGGTGATTTGCATCACCGGCCCTTGTTTGGTTCAGGTATAGGATGTGCTATTTCTGCATCACGATCCGGATGAAGGAAATACCATCGTCCGTTATGAGCCGGGCAATGTATACCCCTCCCGCCAGTCTGCCTTTTTCAAACTGGTAGGTTTGAGGTTCTCCTGCCTTGCCGGTACTCTCAGCCAGTACGGCTACCACAGCTCCCCGCATGTCCAGCACTTCCAGCCGGTAGCCGCCATCCTGTGGTAGCATAAAGCTGATGTCTGTTCTCGCGCCAAATGGGTTCGGAGTAGCTCTCAGCGCCATTTTCTCAGCACTAATCTCCTTGCCCATGGCAGCCGCTGTCGTAGTAGTTGTCAGGCCACAGGCCCCAAGAGTGCCTTTGGCAGAAGTTAGTAACTGAGGTACCGCCTTCGGATCCACGCATTCTGCCACGCCATCTACGCAAACCAGCACTTTGTCTTTTTTCTTATTATCACCGCAGCGTACATCTACCACTGTGATCACAATGGAGGCATGTTTGATACAGCCGTCTCCATTCTCAGCCTTTACCTGGAAGGTATAGGTGCCTGCTGCATTGGGTGTAAAAATAACACTGGCGCCAGAGGTCGCGCTCAAGCCTTCTGCAGGGCTCCAGGTATACACGTTGTCAGCATCTCCACCAGCCTGCAATTTCACACTCTGAGGTCCATAGCCCAGGTATAGGGTGGTAGCCACGCCACCTGTGTAAACATTTGAAGTAGGTATAGCTGCCAGGGTAAGCGGAGTGGTACACGCGTACGTTGCTGGCAGATCAAAGGCCTCTACCTGGTCAAATCTGCTGGTGTTGAGCCCCTGGCTGGCGCTAAAGCCCAGCCCTCTTTTGGCAAATACTTTCCATATCAGTTCCTGGTTGGCACCTTCATAATTTTGGCGGTCAGCCAGCAGGATAGCGTCACGTCCGTCTACGAAGCCGGGTCTGCAGGCCTGTAGTTTCAGTCCATCGATCACCAGTTGCATGGCCATGTTGTTACCGCCTTTGCCCTTGTAGAGATCCGCATCAAAACCATACTTGTCAACCAAAGCCCAGGTCATGTCCCACAGCATGGTCGACCATATAAAGCCGACACCATGCGGCTGGCTGATGGCTGCATTATTGGTGGCAGCATAGGTATAGGGGTTCACGCCAAAATCAGTGGAGTAAGGCGCAGGACGAATACCATTCCCTGTCGTTGGCTGGCCTTGCGCATAAGTACCTATACCCCTTACCTTGCCTCCTGTATCCTCGGGTTTCATGGTCATCATCAGGCCAAACCAGTCGCTCCAGCCCTCGCCCATCTGCTCGGCGTTGTTGAGACAGTTTACAATGTTCGGACCACCGGTCAGGCGGTTAGAGATCCCATGGCCATACTCGTGCGTGATGATTCCGTTGTCAAAGTCGCCGTCAAGTTCAGGCTTGGCATCATCTTTCAGGCTTACCATCACATCCTGGCCGGCATCCATTCGTGCTCTGATCAGGGCTCCGGCCTCCTGGCTTATCATCACGGCGGGTATCACAATCGGCACGGTTGGCGTTCCGCCCATAGCAATCGGGCCACCCGGAGCATTGTTGATCACGACTACAGCAATCGCCCCTGCTGCCTGCGCGGCCTCCACTTTTTCCGTAAAAGGACAGTTGCCTCTGTACACAAAGGCTATATGACCCGCCACAGCCGTAGGGTTTGTCAGTGTTCCGCAGCCTTCCTCCGGAATGGCAGATGTGCCGAGGCCTAGCACCAATTTGCCTGTAAGCGGAACAGAGGTAAGCGGCCTGGCCCAGGCGGCCTGTGTCGAAACATGACTTCCGGCAATTGCTTCCGGAGTTACCACCCGGAACATATCCGGATCAGCCGGACTGCTCCACAGATACATTTGCATCCGGGGTGCCAATCCATCGCGTGGCGTCGAGAAGTTGGCATTGTTACGGGATGTACCGTTTCTGTTATCCTGTGCTTCTGCTAATACAGGGTCTCCACCCAAGCCACCTTTGCCATAGTTATCCAGCTGGAAGCTACCGCTTGTTTCATCAAAACCATACTGGTACCATACATCGTGTATGATATTGTTCCAGTAAAAGAGATTGGTGATGGCTGCATCCCTGTTTTCAACCGGCTGCTTGGTAAAATCGATCGGAAAATCAAAGTTCAGATCCGAGCCGCCATCCGGGCTGTAGTTTAGCAGGTAACTGTTGTTGTTAATGGGGTCTTCATAAGCATACACATTATTGCCGCGTGTTCTCGTCTCTGTGTGCCATCCACTGGGAGAAGCAGTTGCATGGGCTGCCGAGGTGCTCACCAGAGAACGTGGCCCATGGCTCGGGCTCTCATGCGGCATGGCAAAAACGTTGTAGGCATTGGACACGCTGTTTGCTACACTTGCCTGTAGCAGTGCCACGTTAGGAGATGCGAGCGAATGGCTGTGGTTGTCGTGCAGATAAGAGCCACCGGGGCCATCATTTTCGAACTGGCAGTGCACGACCATGTTGTCTTTTTCGAGTACGGCGCCAGTGCTGGCATCTACTCTGATGTTCCACCAGTTCTGGGCGTCCAGTTCATAAATGGATACTTCCCAGGCCAGGCGCAGGCTGCCATCTTCCATCGGCTGGTAGACCAGTCTGGCAGGTATAGGCTCCAGCGAGATGCCGCCTTTGGAGAAGGTCACTTCTTTGTTTCTGCCATTGCCTCTCTCCTGCACCGTCAGCGGCTCCCGTATCGAGATGCCCAGGTGTTGGGCAGCAGCAGCTACGGCTCCGGCTGCATCCAGGCCTGCCTTGTCTGACTTCACCTTTTTGCCAACCTGCTTATGGAACCGGTTGCCCATTGTTACCACTTTGCCTTCTTTGCTGAGGCTGATATTGGTCACAGCGCCATGTATCTCGATGCCTCTGTAAAGCTGTTTCAGGTATAGGTGCTTCATGCCGCTCTTAACGCTCGCCGACTCGCTGCTCAGTTCCAGTTCAGCAATGTCCTCATCTTCCAGTTCCAGCTTCTGTTGGTTCTTCTTGATGTGATCCAGCGCAACCTGTGGCACCGGCTTTTGGGCTGGTCTCCCCTGCCCGTAGGAAGCAAAGCTTCCTGTGAGAAATGCAACCAGCAGCAGGAGCTGCAGGAAGGATTGTACATGTTTTTTCATACGGTTTGTTTTATTAGTTTAACAATGGAGGTTGGAAGACGCACATTGCTGCAGATAGAACTTTAATTATCTAAACCTAAGCACATTAACCTATATAAAACAGGAATCAATATGAGCAACAAACACTATGATGTTTTAAATAAATAATTGTATTAATTTAATCAAACATATTCCATCGCATTTCTAAGGGCACTATGCACGCTGCCAATGTTAAACAAAGTAATATTTGTATTTTTATATACAATAGCGCTTTTTTGACTTATTTTAAGTCTGCTTCGAAATGATCAATCCAAAAGTTAGCTACTTCCCTCTTTATAAATTTCCCATAACAGCACCCACAATCCTACACCATAGCTTCTCTTCCATAAGCCATATTTTAAAAATATTTTATTATAACTATATAATAAATAATACAGATTTGATTATTTTTAGAGATA
>NZ_JSYF01000200.1:0-9166 GCF_054824225.1 Pontibacter sp. HJ8 | reverse complement strand
GCACTCTACCAGCATGGCAAGTTTCCGTTCGACAAGTTGATTAAAGTATATCCTTTCGATCAGATCAACCAGGCTGTGGAAGATTCTGAAAAAGGCGTTACGGTTAAACCTGTCATTAAAATCGGAGATCTATAAAGCCAGGCGCTATACCTGAGCAAAACGGATGCAGTTCAGTTTCTGACAGGATACGGCTTAGGTCCGTCAGAATGCTGTCATTTCATGCAGAAAATCAGGAGACGCAATGCAATCAGATTTATTGGTTTGTGTTAAGGATCCGATATTAGTGAAAGAGTTCAAGGTATAAAAGACCCGTTATGAAATCGACGCAAAATATGGCAGGCTCTACATAAGGGGTTCTGGATTTTATCTACGCGCAATTTTTGATCGATTGCAAAAAAATGATCAGTAGCGGAATCTAGCCCCTACAAAACTTTACTGCACGCGGTAGCTAACTAATTCATAGCGCCGCATCAGCTTGTCGGAGTCAGCATAAAACCAGTCTGTCCGGATCATGCCAATCTCGGGAGTGACGTATTCTTTTACCCAGGTAGTGCTTAGCGATGAGGAGGCTTTTTGCTCGGTCTGCCTCTCGAAAGTGAACTCAAGGGTCTGGCTGGCATACTTTGAATCGGGTAATGCTACCAGCCCCGTGGTTCTTCTGTGGTAAATCCATAAGGTATAGTTCGGGTACTGATACCCGTAGGCAATACCCGACATCCCCGGACTGGGGTACGTGATATATTGCTCTCTGGCGTCCTTCCGATAGTGCACATAGCCATCCTTGTCATTCCGGACGATCATGCCGTTATTCAGTATATACCAGGTGGTTTTATGGATCAGAGTGTCTTTTACCACCTGTCTTATGAACGAACTGGTTGATAGAACTTTGCCATCCGAAGTATACTCTATGATATCATACACCCATTCATTACCTAACTGCAGTGGTATAATGACTTCCACGGGTTCTACTACCTCTTCTTTCTCACAGGAAAAGAGGAACAGGGACAAACTGAAGAAGGTGAAAATTCTGAGTAAAGGCTGCTGTTTCATGGCTATCTTTTAATTGCATGATACCCATAATTGCTGAAACGTTGCATGCTTCGTCAAAATAATATTGTAAAAATCAGATATAGTATGCTTTACCGTGCACAAATCCCGCGGTACGGGCAATACTGGCAAACGTCCAGGTCGTTGGTCTTCCGGATCGGCTCCTGCGGATCGAGCATCCGGCGGACCAGATCAGACAGAAGCTCTTCGGAGGCAGCTACAAACTCCTTGGGTGTCACCTGATCGGCTTCCATAAAATTGAACTCGGAGGAGAGGACACCGGCATCCAGGTTGCGGAACGACAGGATACCGGACTTCGGGATGATCCGCTGCGAATCCAGATGTTGCCCGTTACGCAGGATCGTATCCGGTGATTGCTGCAGCGTGCGTTGCAGAATGTATTGGTATAGCCACAACTGACGGGCTTTGTCATACTTCGGATCAGTCGTAAAATGCAGCGCCACATCTTCCGGCTTTACCACCAGCTGATTGCGTTCTACCTTTCCGGTTTTATAGTCGATCACGCGCAGCTCGTTCCCGGTCAGGTCGATACGGTCCGCCTTGCCGGCTACCCGTACCGGCACGATCTCGCCGCCCACCTGTACTGCCAGGGTAGCATCGAGCGTATCTTCTAGGCGCAGTACGTACAGCGGCAACTCCTCTGAAGCTTTCAGCCCTTCCAGGTATTTCTCCAACACCTGCACGGCTACTTTAAAGAGCAGGTAGTTCATCCCACGTTCCGGGGTGGCTCCACGGGTGGTTTTCTTAAATTCCAGCTCCACCTGCTTAGGCAATTGCAGGAGCATTTGCGCGACATGCTGCTCTTCGATCGGATTACCGTTCTGCTCAAACGGCCGGAAAAAGTCTTCCAGCACCTGGTGCACAATGGTACCAAACTGATCGGCACCCAACTGCTCTTCGACCTCATCCATCTCCTTTATCTTCGCAATGCGGCTGAAGTAGTATTGCAGGGAGCAGTTGATGTACATGTTCAGGTGCGAAGGGTACAGGCCACGCTGCAGTTCTTTCTTGAGCTGCTCCAGCGTCTGGGCATCCTTCTGGATGACGATGTCTTCGTCGTATTTCTTGGTCTGCTTCTGATCTACGGCGGCTGTCAGATCGCGGAATCGGATGCGCGGGTTTCGCAGGGCCAGGTCGTTTTGCAACTGCAGTATAAAGCGGCTTTTCTCACCGGAGCCATACGTGTCCGATGGCAACACATACAGCAGGTTCACGCGTTTAGCGCGCTGCAGCAGGCGGTAAAAATTATACGCCATGGCCCCTTCGGTTTCGGAATAGGTGGGCAGGCCAAACTCGCGCAGCACATCGTAGGGCATGAGCGACTCGTGGCGCTTGGGCGCCGGTAAGGTGTTCTCATTCACCGACAGGATGATCACGTTTTCGAAGTCCAGCGCACGCGTTTCGAGCATACCCATGATCTGCACTTCCGAAATCGGTTCACCGCTGAAGGGCAGGCGCTGCGAGGAGATCAGCTCGTTCAGGAATTTGCGGAAGCTCCGTACCGATATCTTCTGCTCGCGGCAGTCGAAGATAGTGTCGAGCCGCTTGACGATGGTATAGAAAATGTAGAGGTATTCTGTTTCAATGGCATTCGGTTTGTGACTGTATACTTCCCGCAGCATGTCGATCAGGCTATACATAGACGCAATGATATCATCGCAGTCCCGCCAGGATTTAAAGAGCGTTTCAAAGAGCGGCTGGTGGTCGCCCATCCGCAGCAGTTCATTGGCTGTGATCAGGACCCGGTTTTCCTGCACGATCTTGTCGATGACGTTCTGTATAAAACCATGGTACTTTGCCTGTTCCGGTTGCTCGTTCAGGTATAGCGCATACCTCCGGATGAAGGGGTGCGTGAGCAGCTTCGTTACCGACAGGTGGTGGTACTGGTATACCTTGTAACCCGACTCCTGCAGCTGCGTTACGCCCGTCAGGTGCACGTCGAAAAGCAGGTCGATGAGGTTGAAGAGGGGAGTGCCTTTGAAACTCAGCCCCATGGTGACGTTGTAGTTCGGTACCTCATCCGGTATAGAGTGCAGCACCGGCAGGAGCAGTGTCTCGTCGGGCATGATGATAGCCACCTGGGCATGCTTGTCCTGCTGGCGGATCTCCTGCAGCAGCTGACCCGCCAGTTTGCCCTGCATACTGGCATTGGCCACACCGATCACATTGATCTCTTTCTCTTCTGTGAGAAGCAAATTTTGCTGCCAGCGCCATTCGGGCAGCTTCCATGTGCTTTTATATTTCCGGAGGAAGCTACCCGCCCGGTTCGGGGAGCCTTCTTCCATGTAGAAGTCGTCCGAATCGAACAGCACCTCCGCTTTGTCGTGCTTGAGCAGCGTCTTAATGATCTTTTCTTCAGAGCTGGTGAGGGCATTGAGGCCAATAAAAATGTACTGTGCGCAGCCCGGATCCTTGGCTATACCTTCAATATCATTGGCCACCTTCCGGAAAGCCATCCCGGTATAGGCCTGCTTGTTTTGCAACAAACGCTTTTTCAGGTTATGGTAAGTCTTTTCGACGTTATCCCACAAACTGAAGTATTTTTTCATGGTAGGAGAGAGCTCCTTGCCCAGGTACTTCGGATCCCAGCGCTCCAGCGCCTTGGCTTCGGTCAGGTATTCAAACAGCTTGCCCGTGTCCACCATGTTCTGGTCGATGCGGCTGAAGTCGTCGAGTAGCGTACCACCCCAGGTCACGAACTGATCGAAGTCCAGCGTCGGGTCCTGCTCGCGCATCAGGTCGTAAAGCTCCAGCTGCAGGTTGATCGGCTCCAGCACATCCGTTTTAGCCAGACGCGTAATAAAGTCCTCCATGCCGGATACTTCTGGCGACCAGATCGGCTCCGGTGCAGCCTGTGCCAGCGCATTCTTAAAAAAGAAACTCGCACGACGGGATGGCAAAATGATGCACAGGTCGCTGATATTCTCTTTATATTTTTCGTAAACGTATTTCGCTGTTAGCTCCAGGAAAGTCTGCACTGTGGTAATGTTTAATTTTGAATGTGTGGGTGGGTGAATGAGCGAATGGTTGATCGTTCCTTTAATATACCTGTACCAATACCACTTTAACTCTTCAACTTTCTAACTCCTAAACTCTCTAACTTAAAATGTTTCCTTTCTCATCCATTGGTAAAAATGGATTGAAAGCGATCTCCCACAGGTTATCGTCCGGGTCGGCGATGTAGCTGCTGTAGCCGCCCCAGAATACTTTCTCTGGCTGCTTCAGCACGGGTACGCCTTTCGCTTCCAGCGCAGCTACCAGTTCATCCACTTCCTGCTCGGAGCGCACGTTATAGGCCAGCGAAAAACCTCTGAACCCTTTGCCATCCGCCTCCACACCGGCATCGTCCGCCAAAGATTCCTGCGGGAAAAGCGCCAACTGAATACCGTTCAGCTGGAAGAACACGATACTATCGTTGCTGCTATCCAGCGGTTGCCAGCCGAAGATGTTCTGATAAAAGTCTTTTGAGCGTTGCAGGTTTTTGACTCCCAGCGTAATAAGTGTAATTCTTTGTTCCATATTTTAATACGTATTTTTCATTTTACTTGCAGCTGGTGCCAGTGAAAGATCAACCATGCTACCTGGCCTGCTCGAAAGCTGCTCTGAGCCAGCTGAGCAGTTCCGGTGTAATGTCGTCCATGGTTTCAAGACGTACCCGGTGGGTGCACATGCTATTGAAACTACCTGACTTTTCCAGCTTCCCTTCCGGCTCTATCCCTTTCAGGTTGATACCTACATCCAGTCTTGTTTTGGTAGAAGGCTGCAGGAGGGCAAACTGTTTTTTGCTTCGGACACTGACATAAGCGTTCTTAGGCGCCAGCACCACATCCTGCCCAAACTTCTTCAGCTCAGCCACCAGCTTTTCGTACAAAGGCAGCAGATTTTCTTTCCCCTGGTACTGCTTTTCTACTAGCTGCTCCGAACTTTCAGCAGAACCGGCGTCTGTGCCCCTGAACTTGAGGGCTACCATGTTCGCAAAACCATGGGTGAACCCATGTTCCGTCTTCAGGAACTTGATGATGTCATTGTGCTTCTGAAGGCCGGAGGTCAAAACAACCTGTTTCCATTCCTCAAGTGATTTACCTGTGTTCTTCTGCAGGTTATCCAGCATGGTTTGCACTGCCTGGTCCATTGTGTTTGATCTAAAGGTTAGATAAAGTTTAGTAGGCTTAATTGAAGGGTATTCAAAGAAATCAACAGAAAGAAATTCACTTTCCATTCCTAATTTTAAATTCCTAATTCTAAATTATAAAGCAAGTCCCATCTGCAGGCTCTTTCCGCCATACCGCCATTCCAGAATTTCTTCTGTATCGAAATAATAAAGGATACAGGTGACCTTCTCATAGCCCAACTGCTTAAAACGCACCGCGTAATGATCGAGCTTGTTGCGGTGTTCGGCCTGTGGCGGCGGAAGCTTGAACTCCAGCAGCACGACCTTGTCCCCGTCAAACACCACGCGGTCTGGTTTGTAGAGGTAGGCGCGGGCGTCGAGTAGTTCTTTCTCATGCTCCACCACCACTTTCTCAGAGAAGTAATGCTGTAACTTCGGATGCCGGATCACTTCCTGCAGCCGATCCCGCAGCTCCGGTTTTTCGCGTTCGCTGATGATGCCTTCATACACCATTTGCCGCAACACGGTATCGAGCTGCGGTGTGGTGATGATGCGCGATAAGGCATAATGCAGCTTTTTGTTGATGGCCCGCTGCTTTGTCTGTGTCTCAAAGTCGAAAACGTTGTTGGCGTGCTGCTTCAGTTGCAGGCGCTGTGCCCAGTCCGTTGAAACTAGATGCTCCAGGAAGTAGGTATGCTCGGTGTCCAACTGGGTATGGTGTTGCCTGCCCACGCCTTTGTGTAACTGGTAGCAGAACTGCCCCGGCTGCCACAACTCCTTGTGCACCAGGAAGCGGTAAAGCAGGTGACTCACATTTTTGGCAGTGCCTTCCAGAGCGCGAAGGGACTTCTTTTCATCCTGCAGGTCTTTGCTGTTGCCGATCAGGTATAGCCGGTCTATCGGCCTGGTCAGGGCCACGTACAACATGTTAAGGTTTTCGATAAAGGTCTTTTCTATCTCGGTGCTGTACTGTTGCCCCAACACGGTTGTCTCCAGTTTGGAACTTATGTTCACTGCCACGCTGCGCAGCTTCCCGGTTACACTCACTTCATCCGGCAACTGACTCCACATCAGCGCCCGTGTCATGGGCTCAGTACTCCAGTCGGCAAAGGGTATGATCACGATCGGGTAGGCAAGCCCTTTTGATTTATGGATGCTGGTAATGGTGATGGCATTGCGGTTCTTGGGCGTGTTGATGCTGAGCCGCTCTTTCTGCACATCCCAGTAAGCCAGAAAATTGTTCAGGTTGTTGCTGTTCTTGAGGCTATACTCCAGCACCAGATCCAGGAATCGGAACAGGTACTCGCACTCATTGTTATGGCCCAACAGGTCGAAAATTCGGATCAGTTGCTCCGTCAGTTCATAGATCGAGAGGTTGCCTGTCTCGCGCTCCTTCACATCAAAGCCCAGGACCCGCAACTGATCAAAAAAAGCCTCTGGTTCCTTCTCATTTGCAATACGGGCAATCGTCTGAGTCATCTCCGTGTCCGGTATTGATTCCAGCGCTACGGCGCATACCAGGTAGAGCGTCTCTGATTTAGCCAGCGTGTCATTCGGGCGGTTAAACACCCGGAACAGGGCGATGATCAGGTTGATGACTTCGGCAAACTGCAGCGAGAGCGAATCCTGGGAGATTATGTCATACTTGAGCTCCTTCAGCAAATTGGCGATCAGCTTGCTCTTGCCATTGGTCCGGCATAGGATCGCCATGTCCTTCAGTTCATAACCATCAGACAAACCCTGCTTCACGAGCTGCAATACCATATTCAGGGTACTCTCGTCGTAGCTCAGAATTTCGGGATGGGTATAGCGTTCATAGAGTTCTTCGGAGCGGGTGCAGCTGTTCAGGTCGTAGCTGTAGTTGGAGTCATCCGGGTGCGTGAACAGGATCTGGATGTGTCCGCCGCTCTTGTCGCTGCCCGCCGGCACCTGCTGCACAAACTTCTCATCGTAGATCGATGCAAACATACCAAAGCTCTCGTGCTCCTGGCTGGCAAACCGAAAGAGTTCGTTGTTGAACTGGATGATCTCTGACCGGCTGCGGTAGTTGGTGCTCAGGTCATCGGGGGCCAGGGCATGATCCACCGATTCGTAACGCTCCCTGATCATGTGGCCGTGACGCTTGTTCAGGTATAGCTTTTCGGTGTTACGCTTGTAGAGATGCAGGATCTGCTCCATCTCGCCTCCGCGCCAGCGGTAGATGGCTTGCTTTGCGTCACCCACTACCATACTGAAATGTCCCGACGCAAGTGCATTGTCTACGAGCGGCAGTAGGTTGTTCCACTGTAGCACAGACGTGTCCTGAAACTCATCGATGAGGATGTGGTTGTATTTCTCGCCCAATCGCTCATAGATAAAGGGCACCGGCTCCTGCAGCACAATGTCGATGATGCGCTTGTTGAATTCCGAAATATGAATGGTATTCTTGTCGCGCTTGATCTCCTGCAGGCATTTCTCCAACTCATTCAGCACCGAGACCTTGTAGAGGTGTGGCACAATGGCGTTGATGAGCGTGAAAGTGCCGCCGTATTGTTCCTTTATACTCTCAATGTTATAGTAGTGCTCTGTCAGTTGCGGCCTTATCCCATCAATCTGGCTCTTGGTATAGCTGCTGGCTTTGCCCGCGTACCACTTGTCGTCTTCTATACTTTGGCGGGCATAGTTATTTCCGTAGGTCAGATCAGCTTCCTGTGAAAACTTTGCGAAGTAACCACAGATGCCGCGGGTGCTCTGGAAGAAATCAGCAGGGGAGAGGCCGGCGTTTTCAATGGCTGACAGCGCTTTGCATGCGTCTTCCTGTACCGCTTCTGCTATACTTTTCTGCAGCTCTTTGAGTTGTGCCCGAATACTTTTGAAATCCTCCAGCGTCAGGCTTTGGATGTCTGTCACGGCTTCGTATACCTGTTCGTTCAGCAGGTTTTTGGCAAAGTCAGCCAGGTCGTCCGGCAGGGTGTTCCAGCTGCGGCCTTCGCGGGCCTTTTCGAGCGCATACTGTTCCAGCGTTTCCGACAAAAGATCGTCTTTGCTGTTGGTCACTTTATCCAGCAGGAGTTGCACGGCGGTGTTGACCAGTGTTTGCGAGTCCAGGTCGACTTCAAAATTGTAAGGGATGTTTAGCTCCCGCGTAAACGCCTGCACGATCTTGTTCACAAAGCTGTCGATGGTGCTGACCGAGAAGTCGCTGTAGTTATAGAGTATCTGGGTAAACAGAATTTTTGCCCGATCCCGGATGATGTCCGGGCTGAGTGCTTCCTCCGGGTATTCTTCCTGCAGATCCTCTGCTATACCTTGCAACAGATTATCACTCTTGGCTTTCTCTTTTTCCGATTGGTTTGGATCGTTAAATCCCCGCAATGCGCCCAGTATACGCTCCTTCATTTCGGCGGCCGCGTCGTTGGTAAACGTAATAGCCAGGATAGAGCGATAATAGTCAGGGTCGGGGGTGTGCAAGGCCAGCTTCAGGTATTCCTTGGTCAGGTGGTAGGTTTTGCCCGAACCGGCAGAAGAGGAGTATATCTTGAAGGTAGATGGCATAGCAGTAAATCCTGTGTTATCCGGATTCTAAAGATACAGCAGCGTGGCGGGTAATACCAACTGTAGCTTCAAAACTTTATCGCTACTCCGTTCATCATTCTGAACCTGAATCCATTATTTAGAAGAAGCCCCTCCCGAGCAGGTCGGAGAGGGGCTTTCTGCCTTTCTATATCAGAAATGGGGGTTGCCTAAAAGCTAGGCATAAACTACTTCGCCTTTTTTAACTTCCTTCTCTTTGGCCACATGATCGTTCACGCAAACATGGCGCATGACACGAGCCATCGATATGGAATACTCCGTGATGATACAGTGCTGCTGCTCTGTGCTCATCAGTGCTCTACCGCCACCCAAAGTCAGTTTATTCAGCTCAATCACTTCGTCAAAGTTCTGGCGCAGCATTTTCAGGGCCTTAAACGAAGGCTCATTGTAGAACATCGGGATAACCTGACATAC
>NZ_JSYF01000199.1:0-5409 GCF_054824225.1 Pontibacter sp. HJ8 | reverse complement strand
TTCAAAATTGCCCTGTTCGTACAGAATAATGGACCAGTTCAAGTAGATATCCTTGTCTTCGGGCTGTATCTCGGCAGCACGTTCATAGCTTTCGAGCGCCGACACCACATGGCCCACATGGTACTCGGCAGCCGCCAGGGCCACCCAGTAATCCACGCTATCGCCGTACAGGTTGACGGCTTTTTTAAAGAAATGCACAGCCTCATACCAGTTGCCCTGCGCATCCAGTATCACACCGATTCCGAACCAGGCCTCATCCATCTCCGGGTCCAGGTCAATGGACTTTTGGTAGTAGCGGCGGGCCAGGTCCCATTGCTGCATCTTCTCGTAGCACTCGCCGATGTTGCAGAATACCTCCGCGGAGGGCGACCCATGCTCCAGCATGGCGTTAAAGGCTTCTATTGCTTTGGTATAGTCCTCCAGAAAAACATAGGCATTGGCCATGTTGTTGTAAGCCGTGATAAAGTCCGGCTTGATGATGGTGGCGTAATCGTAAGCCGCAATGGCTTTGTCGTAAGAGCCAAGCTTATTGTACACGTTGCCCAGGTTAAACCAGGCCACATACGAATAAGGATCTTTGTCAATAAAGGCCTGGAAGAAAGGAAGCTCCTCGCGTGTTGACCCCGTGATTTCCATGCAGTAGATGATCTCCTGCATGGCCGCTTCGTTTTCCACATTCAGCCCAATACACTTTTTGTAGTACTTGATGGCGGAGCTGAACTTGCCCCAGCTCTGGTAAGTGAGGCCAATGTTGAAGTAGATATCATCCCGATCCTCGGCAAAAGCCAGGGCTTTCTTGAAGTGGTCCACTGCATCGCGGTATTCGCCCCGCTGCGTAAAAATGATGCCCCGCGTCAGGAGCACATCCGGGTTCTGAGGCTCTACTTCCGCCACCTGGTCTATGAGTACCATGGCATCTTCGAAGTTGCCCGACATAGCCAGCAACTGGGCCTTGTCGATTTGAAGCCCCGTAGAGAAGGGATATTGCGCAATAGCAGAATCACAGGCCAACAGCGCTTTCTTGTAATCGAAGTTAGCGGTATAATGGTCTATGATATATTCAAAATCGGTCAGGTCAAAAAAAACGGTTTCTTTTGTTCCCAGCATTTGCTCGAACCGAATGATCAGTTCCGAATCCTCGCTGTGCTCGTCAAAATTCTCTTTCATCTCCTATATCCCACAAGCCGCAAAAAGGCAGCTTTTGTCTTACTACATTAATAAACTTTAAATAGTTTAGTTTGCGCGGGCTACTTCCGGGCTCTTATCCAGGTGTGCAGATTGCAGCAATTGGCCGCAGCTCCAGGCAATGGTTTCGGGCAGAGGCCTGAAGGCTATACCTACTGCTTTCCGAACTTTTTCATTCCCAAAGAGATGGCTCTTGGCAGACACGCGCGCCGTCTCTTTGGTGATAAGCGGGCGCCCCCCCGAAAGCCGGGTACGCAGGCGCTCCAGCCGCCACACGATCTCCGCCAGAAACGGCGAAACTTTAATAGCCGGAGCTTTCTTGTTGAAGCCCTTCGCCGCCATTTCAAAAAATTTCTTGTAAGGGAGCTGCCCCGCATTGAGGATAAACCGCTCACCTGAAATTGAAGAGAAGGTCAGGCGCACCATGGCTTCCACCACATCCCGCACATCCACAAAGTTGGCCATACCGCCCGTATAAAAAGGCTTTTCCTGGTACACATACTTGAACAGGCGCGTACTGCTGCGGTCCCAGTCGGCGGGCCCCAGCACAACGGACGGGTTGACGATCACTGCCTGCAACCCCTCCGCCACGCCGCGCCATACCTCCAGTTCACCGTAGTACTTGGACTCAGCATAAGCCGAGTGCTGCTCTCCTTCGCTCCACTTACTGTCCTCGCTGAGTACAGCCACCCCTTTGGGCCGCCCGACAGCTGCCACAGAGCTTACATGGCAAAGCTTTATATCTCCCGGCGCTTCCAGGCAGGCGTTTACGATATTGGCCGTTCCTTCTACATTTACCTGTTGCAGCAACTCCGCATCCTGCGGGTCATAAGACACCAGTCCGGCGCTATGAAACACATACTGTACGTCCTGCAACGCCTCCCGCAACTGGCTTATATCCAGAACATCTCCTTCCACCCACTGCACCTTTGTAGCACCGGCAACGGCTGGTACCCGGCCACGGTAAAGGGCTTTGACCTGGTGCCCCTGCTCTACCAGTGCCGGTATCAAAAAGCTGCCAATCAGGCCACTTCCGCCTGTAACAAAAACCATGGCCATGGGTGTGGGATTAAGGAATTATAATTGATTGTTGAGTAAAGGCAGCTCCAGGGCCTTGATGAGGTATTTGGAGCTAAGCACTTTCTGCAGGTTTGCCGTGTGTTTCATGCTATGTGTATCAGTACCCAGAAAGTCGACATGACCGGCATCGATCAGCTTTTCGACCATCATTCGGGCTCCCGGGGAGTAATAGCCTATGAGCGAATTGAGATTCGGCTGCAACAACACGCCCTGCTCACGCAACGCGACCAGGTCTTCAAATTTACCATAAAAGTACGTGTAACGCTCGGGGTGAGCCAGCACCGGTTTATACCCTTGCGACTGCATCCGGAAGATGGCTTCGCGCAGGTTGAGCGGCTCGTTCAGAAAAGAGGTTTCAAATAGTAGGTACTTATTACCAAAAGTCAGCAGTTCTTCCCCGTCTTCCAGTTTCTGAAGGAAGGCCTCATCCAGGTAGTGCTCTGCAGCGCAGGCAAGTTCCATTTCGATACCTGCCTCCTGCACTGCCTGCTGCAATACCTGCAGTCGCTCCCGTATGATCTCAGGCGTGTTGCGGTAGAAATCACTCATGATATGCGGCGTCATGATCAGCTTGCGGTAGCCCAGCTCCTTCATGCTCCGTACCAGCTCCAGCGACTGCTCTACGGTGGCAGCGCCATCGTCTATTCCGGGCAGGATATGGGAATGCATGTCCACGCCGAGGGTACTCAGCGAGTCCACCTGCGCAGCATCTTTCCCAAATAAGCTCTGAATAAACTTTATCATGTACCTGCATCAACCGCGTGTAGGGCGGTATATAAACTCATACGTTGCCGGACATAGCAATGCAACATCAAAATAAAGCAATAAATACACGCTATCAAAATAAACGCTCCCCGGCGTACACACAATATAGCACCTGCAACCGAAGCAAAAAACAAATCGGGATGTGAGAAGTTACAACACATGACAAAAAAGGAATTGACCGTTCCGGGATACCAACCTATACCTGGGCTGCAAAAAACAGTATACATTTTTAGGGAATCGGCCAGGCTCACTCTACTAAATGAAGCATAAACATTGACTTAAGTAAAATAAAACTACGAATTTGTCAATTGGCCTTATTTACCTAGCTTTGTACATCCAGGTATAGGAAAAGGCCGTTAAATACGCGACAACGAACTCTACAACAAAACTTAAATGGAATTTAGAAAAACAGAAAACCAGCGCATGATTGCTGACATGATCCGGGACTTTGGCGTCAAGCACATCAGGCCCCAGATGAATGAATGGGATGAAAGCCAGGAATTTCCGGTGGAGGTTTTCAAAAAACTGGGGGAACTGGGCCTGATGGGTGTACTGGTACCCACCGAGTACGGCGGATCGGGCTTCGGCTACCTAGAGTATGTTACGGCGATCGCCGAGCTTTCTAAAATAGACGGTTCAATCGGTTTGTCGATGGCGGCTCACAATTCCTTGTGCACAGGTCACATCCTGCAGTTTGGCAACGAGGAGCAAAAGCGCCAGTACCTGCCGAAGCTGGCTACCGCCGAATGGATCGGCGCCTGGGGCCTGACGGAGCCAAACACAGGCTCCGATGCGGGCAACATGCGCACCGTAGCGGTGCAGGACGGGGACCATTGGGTGATCAACGGCGCCAAGAACTTCATCACGCATGGCAAGAGCGGGAACGTGGCGGTTGTGATCGTACGTACGGGCGAGGTGGGTGACTCGCATGGCATGAGCGCCTTCATCATCGAGAAGGGTACGCCAGGCTTCAGTGCAGGCCGCAAGGAAAACAAGCTGGGTATGCGCGCTTCCGAAACGACGGAGCTGATATTCGAAGACTGCCGGGTGCACCAGAACCAGATGCTGGGCAAGGTAGGCGAAGGCTTTATACAGGCTATGAAAGTGCTTGATGGCGGCCGGATCTCTATTGCAGCCCTGTCGCTAGGTATAGCTCAGGGTGCCTTTGAGGCAGCGCTGGCTTACTCGCAGGAGCGCAACCAGTTCAACAAGCCGATCTCCAGTTTCCAGGGTATTTCCTTCAAGCTGGCGGATATGGCCACCGAGATCGAGGCAGCTTCCCTGCTTACCTACCAGGCCGCCGACATGAAGAACCGCGGACTGAACGTGAACAAAGAATCCGCTATGGCGAAACTGTATGCTTCCGAAGTGTCGGTACGCGTGGCAAATGAAGCCGTACAGATATTTGGCGGCTACGGCTTCACCAAAGACTACCCTGCTGAGAAATATTACCGCGACGCGAAGCTTTGCACCATTGGCGAAGGAACAAGTGAGATACAGAAGCTTGTTATCTCAAGAGCGATCCTGAAATAATTTGCCCGTTTATAAACGACAGATAAGCCTCACCAGGCAGCATATTTTGTGCTCCCGGCTTTTTTTAAACAGATAAAGTAAATTTATTTTACCATTCTGTTGATTTATAAACAAAACCTTATGAAATTTGCAACCCTAAATATCAGAAGAAGCGAGTAAAAACATGATTATTATAAACGTAAAGGATAACGAGTCTGTAGACCGTGCACTTAAGAGATTTAAGAAAAAATTTGAGAGAACTGGTGTTCTTAAAGAACTGAGATCCAGAACTTTCTTTGAAAAGCCTTCTGTTTCAAAAAGAAAGCAAAAGGAAAGAGCCAAGTATAAGCAGCAGCTTTTCGCGAACGATAATTACTAGTCTTTCTTAAAAGATATTTAATTTTTCCATACATTAGTGTATCTGAGCAACACATCAGGTACACTAATGCATGGAATTATTTTTTAAGTATCTAGAATACGAAAAGCGGTATAGCCCGCATACGCTTACCTCCTATCATACCGATCTGGGGCAGTTCTCGCTGTACCTGCAAGATACCTACGAGATCACGGATCCTGCTGAGGCAGATCATGCTATTATACGCTCCTGGATTCTTTCCCTGGTGCACAAAAACCTGGAGGCACGTTCCGTCAACCGGAAGATCGCCTGTCTCCGCTCCTATTATAAATTCCTGCTGGGGCAGCAGCGCATTGAGGTAAATCCCATGCTGCGCATCAAAGCGCCCAAAGTTTCCAAGAAGCTTCCCGGCTTCGTGGCCGAGGAACCTTTCAACCATTTCCTGGATAGTTTTTCTTTTGAGGATACCTTTGAAGGACAGCGCGACAAGCTGATCCTGGAGTTCCTGTATG
>NZ_JSYF01000198.1:0-9796 GCF_054824225.1 Pontibacter sp. HJ8 | reverse complement strand
GGGCTTGGCTATACCCGCCGCTTCACGGATGAGCCGGACCTGCTACAAAATATGTATTTCAGCCGTATAGGATTCCGTTACCAGGATCCGCAGGGGGGCTTGCTGGTGCGCGTAGCCCTGACACCTTTCCTGTCTACGGAAATAAACCAAAAAACGCCTGGCCCGGCCATCGTACCCCGATTCGGGTTAAGTATAGGCCACAGCTTTTAGCGGCTCGCCAGGAGCAACTACAGGTTAGGCTTATACTTTCAGAAAGAACACCTGCTGCTCAGCTTCCTCCAGTGCCAATCCCCATTTCTTTAAAATAGGCTCCTCCAGCGCCCTCTCGCGGTATTCGTCTGGTGTCATAATAGGTATACCGTATACAATCGGGTAATACCTTTTGCACGCAGGGCAGGTTAGCAGCGCTTCTATAATATCCCCGTTCTCATGCTGCGCAAAAATTTGCGACGTCAGTTCGTGCTTGTCCACCGGACAGCAAAGCTTATCTAAAAGAGACAGTCTCATTGGTTATACTTGTTTAAGATTTGTTTGTAGGCCGCAGTCGAATCTCTGGCTGATGCAGCGTTCACTATACCTGAAATCACGGCCACCCCATCATAATCGAGGCCTTGCAGTGTACCCATATTTTCGGTTGTGATGCCCCCGGAAAGAAAGAGAGGCCTTTGCGTGATCTCCCGCGCCTCCCGGATCGTATCGGGCTGCACAATTTCGCAGCTTCCTGCCGAGGGCGAAGGAAACACAGCGCAGAAAGAAACATAGTCCAGTTGGTGCCGGTCAGCCCAGCGAACCACCTCCAGATCGTTGCTGCAGGTTATGCCGCACATAAAGTCCCTGTTCAGTTCAGCCTTCAAAGTTTCAAAATCCGCAGGAGTGTTATCAAAGTGAACGCCTGCCAGTTCCGTGTCCTTCAGCAGTTGCCACTCCTCGTTTATCAGCACCGGCACCTGGTAGATATAAGCAAGCGCCACTAGTTCCTGTATCAGCGATAGCTTGTCTGAATGGGTATAGCCAGTGGGCCAGTTGTTCCAGATCTGCAGCACATTGGCGCCACCTTCCAACGCATCTTTTACCTTTTGCATGAGCAGGGCCCGGTCTATGCTTGGGTCCAGCACCAGGTATACGCCTCCGGTAATCGGTTTATACTTTCTCATTTCCAGCCAGCTTTATAAGCGTTGAAGAAGGCCTCCCAGTACGGATCTCTGCCATCAAAGAGGAGGGCCTTCTCTTCGTCATGCTCCACTATCCTGAACCCATCTTCCGGAGGCAACATCTCTCCCACCACCGACGCTTTGATAGCTTTGGAAGCAAGATGTCCGATCAGTTTCTGCTCGTTTCCCGGCTTTACGGCCATGATCATGGAGCCGGCCCCTACACTGAAACGATGGTCAATGTCGAACAGCGCCGTTATCTGCTGCTGCGCCTCCCCCACCGGCAGGGCATCGTTATAGATCCTGAAACCACAGTTGGAGGCATTTGCCATCTCACAGATAGCGCCCACCATGCCGCCTTCGGTCACATCGTGCATAGCCTTCAGCTCCGTATGGCTTTGCAACACCTCTTTTGCAGCAAGAGCTTCGGGAAGCGAGGAGGTCCGGTAAAAATTCTCACAGCCTCTCTCCCATACTTCCCTTCCAAGCCTGTTTTTCACCGTTTCCGGAAAGCTCATGGCCAGGATGGAAGTAGACACCAAAGCCGTTTCCTTCGTCGCGACCAGGAGGTCGCCGGGCTGTGCCCTGTTGCTGGTGAGTATTTCATCCAGAGGTGCTGTCAGAAACATGGTACCACCACCCGAAACAGTAGAGTTCTGCCCCTCGATCTGCCCGGTATGTCCCCCGGTAATGGAAACGCCCAGATCCTGGCAGAACTGGTGGATATACTCCCAGTATTCATTGAAAGCCTCTAGCGATAAACTGGTGGGCAGGTTGAGTACAAACTGTGCGTACATGGGAGCAAAGCCGGTGGTTGCCATGTCGTTGCCCAGCAGGTGTACCGACAGCCAGGCTGACTCTTTCAGCCCGATAGAAGGTATAAGCGAAAGCGGATCGCTGGACACGGCCATACCCAGGTTGTTTCCCAGGTTAATGACGGCAGTGTCCACCCCAAACGCCGGCCCTACCAGCACCTCTTCCCGCTTTGCGCCATGGTGGGGCAGCAACACATCTTTGAACGCTGCAGCGGCTATTTTCCCGGAGTTGTCTTCGAAGGCGCTCATTTCACATCATTTAAGCGTACATACATGCCAAAGAAATCGCCGTAGGGCTGGTGCCACTGCTGCACCGGAAACCACTCCGGCAGCCCGGTAGTCGTCCATTCGATGGTATAGTCTCTGTCTTGCAGGGCCTCCCCGATCACTGCCATCAGCTTTTTAGGGGTATAGAAAGTGGCCGTAACGTAGAAGGGATTCTTGCCAAACATCTCCTGTATCCTCCTCCTGACCACTTTGGGGGAGTTTCTGTTCATCATACCGAACACAATGCCATGCTTGCCTACACGCGCCGCCTCTTGTATCACTTTCACCGGATCTTTGTAATACTCGAAGGTCGTAATGAAGGCCAGGGCATCGAAGGTATGGTCTTTGAAAGGCATGTGATGCGAGTCGGCCAATACCAGATCGCCGTCGAACAGGTGCACGCCCTGCCCCAGCATGAAGGGGGAAATATCGCCGCCGCTGGCTTCAATGCCGATCTCCTTCCACCAGCGGGTAAAGCGGGTGGTGCCGCAGCCAAACTCCAGCAGGGTCTTGACGCGCTTGTCTTTCTGGATCAGCTGGCCGATCACTTTTTTCTGCCACACCTCAGCCCGCTTGTAGCGGCCCTCATACCACAGTTCGTAAGTGTCGGTGTGGTCGCGGTTAAAGAACCATTCTTCACGGCCCTGCCATTGGCGCAGGTCGCGGGTTACCAGGTCAAATTTTTGTCTTTGCAGATTGCTCACAGCAGGTATTTTTTTGGTTAAAAATAACCCGACTGTCTAAAGCAGATAGGATGGATATGGGTTAGCACCTTGTAATGGCGCTATGAGCGGTTACATTTCCTACGCTGGCATTATCCAGATCAGGTCGCGGGTATCATCTCAGCCTGGCAGCTTTTACATTGCCAAGCACCCCGTGTACTTATGCGAAGGTATAATTTATAATCGTAAAAGAAAGTCTGATAGGGATAAAAACATTTTTGACAAAGAAGCAGTTAACTGCAAAGCCGGCCGCTGCTGCTCCGGCGGAATTTACTGGTTAAATTGGTAGATATTCTGTAATATTACCTTCAAAACCCTACTTTAATAAAATATACCCATGAAAAAAACTTTATTCAGCATCCTGCTTTCAGCAGCTCTGCTCTGCGGCGCAGGCGCTGCACAGGCACAGCAGCAAGGTATAGCCATGCCAGCCGCGAGCCCGGCAGCATCCATAACCCAAAAAGTTGGCCTGGCTGATGTTACAGTGAACTACTCACGCCCATCCGTAAAGGGACGCTCTATTTTTGGTGGCGATGTGGTGCCTTATGGCAAGGTATGGCGCACGGGGGCAAACGATGCCACGTTGTTCAAATTCAGCGAGGAAGTAAGCATTCAGGGTACCAAAGTTCCTGCGGGTGAGTATGCCTTGCTAACGATTCCAGGCCAGAATGAGTGGACCATCATCCTTTACAAAGACACCAAACTGGGTGGCAACGTTGCGGCCTACAAGCAGGAAAATGACCAGCTTCGTTTCACTGTGAAGCCTCAGACCAACCCGAGAGCCATAGAAACCTTCACCATCAACTTCGCTAACCTGAAAAGCAACACAGCCGATGTAGAGCTGCTTTGGGACAAGACCATCGCCAAGTTCACCATCGAAACCGATGTGGACAGCAAAGTAATGGCCCAGATCCAGGAGCGTGTAGTAAATGGCAAAGAGGTGCCTGCCGGTCTATTCGCGGCGGCAGCGAACTACTACCATGACAACAACAAGGACATGAAGCAGGCGCTCGAGTGGATCAAAAAAGCCAATGCCAATGACCCTAAATTCTGGAACCTGCACGCGCAGGCCAAGATCCAGGCCAAGCTGAAAGACTACAAAGGCGCCGTGAAAACCGCTGAGCAATCTATCGCCCTGGCCAAAAAGGAAAACAATGCCGACTATGTGCGTATGAATGAAAAAGCCATCGCGGAGTGGAAGAAAATGAAGTAGGCTATACCTGCTTCCTATACTACAGAAAGCCTCTGCTCGGACAGGGGCTTTCTTTTTTGTACCTGTTAAAACCTATACCTGTTGGAAGAACAAGAAGATAAACGGCATTCAGAAGATCACCTGGGTCCAGCCCGGGAGTACTGGTGGAATGAAGATTACCTGGAGCTGCTGGCCCGACGCCTGAACCTGGAGTATTGTCAGTCGCTGGTGGACATTGGCTGCGGAAAGGGCATGATGGGCTTTAAGTTTTCGAAATACCTGCCGGCAGGCGCTCGGGTATACGGCGTGGATTTTGAGGCTGAATACATCGAGGAAGCGCAGCAACGGGCCCAGAGCATCTACCTTCACAACCCGATCGATTACAAATTCCTGGTAGGCAATGCCTCCGACATTCCCCTGCCCGATAACCTGGCCGACATCACGCTGTGCCAGACCCTGCTGATACATGTGAAAGACCCGCAGCGCGTCATAGAGGAAATGATCCGGATCACCAAACCGGGTGGCTGGGTAGTAGCCCTGGAGCCCAACAACCTGGTACCCAACCTGATGTTTGACAGGTATGGCGAAACTGACTTTGACGTAGAAAGTACCCTGGAAGTACTGGAGGTGAAGCTGCGGATCGAGAAAGGCAAGAAGCGACTCGGTGAAGGCTTCAACTCGTTGGGCGATGTTATACCGGACTTATTTGTAAAGGCCGGCCTGCGCGACACCAAGGTATGGATTTCGGACAAGGCACTTTCCATCATTCCGCCTTATGACTCTGCGGAAACCATGCTGCGCGTAGAGCAGATGATCAGCTGGATTGAATCGGAGGCGATGGGTTACCAGTACCAGGACAATCTGAACTACTTTATGGCCGGGGGCGGCGACAAGGACAAATTTGATGCCTACTGGCAGAAGCTGCTCTACAACAAGTTCAACCTCAAGCAGCGGCTTCAGAACGGGGAATACATTTCAGCAGGCGGCAGCCTGATTTACATTGTGGCAGGCCGTAAACCCAGGCAGTCGGAGTTGGAGTAGAAAAATCGTTTTCATTTCGACCATCGGGAGAAATCTGGACTTTTTCACGGGCCCCGCAATATTCCTGATTTCTCCCAGCTACGCTGGCTCTTTTCGACTCCCGTCTCAAGCGTGTTCGAAATGACAACTACTTACGCTGCCTGCTTCACTCTTTTTCGTTGGTTGATAATAACCTGCAGGATCGTCCCGAACACGATCACGGCCACACAACCGATCACATTGAACCACAAAAAGGCGATATCGGTGTATTTAAAGCAATAGAGCACCACTGCTTCGGCCAGCAGAGCACCTAAGAACACGGCGTGGCCTTTGATGTATTTGAAGTAAAATGCAACCAGGAAAATGCCCAGAATGGTGCCGTAGAAGATGGAGCCGATGATATTCACAGCCTGGATTAGGTTATCCAGCATGGAGGCATAGGTGGCAAAGATGATCGCCAGCGATCCCCAGGCTGCTGTGAATAACTTGGAAACACGCACATAGTGCAGGTCACTGCCATCCTGCTTGACAGATCGCTTGTAGATGTCCACTACCGTGGTGGAGGCCAGTGCATTCAACTCAGAAGCTGTCGACGACATCGCCGCCGAAAAGATCACAGCCAGCAGCAGCCCGACCAGCCCGGCCGGCAGGTATTTCATCACAAAGGAAATGAAGACGTAATCGGTGTCTCTTGTCTCGGCCTCCGGATCGGCTTTGGAAATGAGCGATTTTACTTCCGTGCGCACATCCGAAGAGGCACTAGTAATACTCTCTACCTCAGCCTGCGCCGCGTCAATGGCAGCATCGTTTTCTGTGCGCAGGGCCGATACCAGGCCTCTGACTGCCAGCTGTTTTTGTTCAAAAAGAGTCGTGTGCCTGGCTTCCAGCTTTTCCAGGTCAGCGGCATATTCTGTGTTGTGTATTTTGTTTTTGGCTGCCTCGTTGAAAAAGAGCGGGGGCTGGTTGAACTGGTAAAAGATGAAAACCATCACCCCGATAAAGAGGATCATGAACTGCATCGGTATCTTGAGCAGGCCGTTGAAGAGCAGCCCCAGCCGGCTCTCCGCCACCGATCTCCCGCCCAGGTAGCGCGCTACCTGGCTCTGATCGGTGCCGAAATAGGACAGCGCCAGAAATAGCCCGCCCGTCATACCTGACCAGAAGTTATACCTGTCGTTCCAGCTCGTTTCCCAATCCCAGGAGAAGTCCACGATGTTCATCTTGCCCATCTTGCCCGCCACTGCCACGGCATCCCCAAACGAAACGTCCTCCGGCAGGTAATGCACCACCATAAAGCCTGCTACCAGCATACCACCGATCATCACGGCCATCTGCTGCTTCTGCGTCACACTCACCGCTTTGGTGCCCCCGGACAGCGTATAGATAATCACCAAACCCCCGAGGATCAGGTTGGTAACGGTCAGGTTCCAGCCCAGAATAGTAGACATGATAATGGCCGGCGCATAGATCGTTATACCTGCTGCCAGGCCGCGCTGCACCAGGAAAAGCATGGCAGCCAGCGAACGGGTTTTCAGGTCGAAGCGGTTTTCCAGGTACTCGTAGGCGGTGTATACCTTGAGCCGGTAAAAGATAGGAATGATCGTAACCGAGATGATGACCATGGCGATCGGCAGGCCGAAGTAGAACTGCACAAAGCGCATGCCGTCTTCGTACGCCTGCCCCGGCGTGGACAGAAAGGTGATCGCGCTGGCCTGTGTTGCCATGATGGACAGGCCGATGGTCCACCACTTCATGGAGTTGTCGCCCTTCAGGTAGCCTTCTATGTCTTTGCTGCCGCGCGTCTTCCAGACACCATAACTCACTATAAAGCCGAGCGTACCCAGCAGTACGATCCAGTCCAGTAACCTCATTCGTAGATTTTGGTGATAATATAAAACAGGGTGATCAGGAAAGCCAGGTTGCCCAGCACCAGCCAGTACATCCCTCTCCAGCTTTTAAAGAAAGGCGGCTTATCCAGTTCTGATGGCGTGTTGTCTTCTTCTTCTTTCATGTTTTTTCTGGGACGAAAGACTTATAAAATGATACCATCATTTACCCTTTGTGAAAGGTTTCCTTCGTCCGGATATCTTTTGCCAGGTATAACTATTTAACTGCACTTTCTCCTGTACTACCCGTTGTCACACCGTTTTTACCCAGTGAGATCAGGTTGGTAAAGATGCGGTAAGCCCCGGGCACACCGGCCGGCAACTGCCTGAACCAGGAATAACCGGTATACACAAAATGTCCTTTGCCATACCGGGCGATCAGCATACCACCCTCCCGTGCCGGCTCGTTGGGATCATTACTCGAAAGGATCGCTTCGTACTCGCTGCCCCATTCGCTTGCAAAGTACAGCCCGCGCTCCTGCACCCAGCCTTCAAAATCTTTTGCCGTAATTTTATTCGGTGTGTTGAGTACCTGGTGATTCGGCTTCATAAAACGCACATCGGCATCTTCCACGGTCACCCGCTGGCTGGATATCTTCAGCGGATAAGGGCCAACCTCTTTTGTCTGCAAGCTTTGCGCGGTGTTGTACTGCACGATCAGTGTGCCCCCGTTCTGCACGTAGTTCAGCAGCCGGGGCTGATAAAAACGCATCCGCTCCACCGTATTGTAGGCACGGACGCCCAAAATAACGGCATCGAATCGCTGCAGATTCTTCTCGGTCATGTCTGCATCTTTCAGGATGGTCACCTGGTAGCCGATCTGCTGCAGGCTGGCCGGTATGTCATCGCCGGCTCCCATGAGGTAGGCCACCTGCTCGCCATTTCGCTTCAGGTCCAGGCGCACCGCTTTCACCACCGCCTCGGGGAAGGTGGTTTGAGTGGGGATGTGGTTGTATTGAATGACATGAAGGCCACGGGTATAAGGCTTCCCTTCTACGGTAGCCACCGCTTTGAGCACTACCTCCTGTTGCCCCCTGGGTGGATGCACCATAAACCGCACCAGTTGTTCCTCCCCGTTCTGGTTCAGATCAAAAGGCACCTGTGCCGGCTCCACGCGCCAGCCTTTGGGCAACTGCAGGGCCAGGTTTCCTTTGATATTCGCTTTTCCGGACTTCACCAGCACATGCACCGGCTTGGGTTCCTGCGAAGCAAACATGAGTACGTTTTCTGAAATATTCACAAACACGGGCGGCGTGACAGCCAATGGACGGTACAGCTCCCCTTCTACCGGATCGGTACGCTTGTATACCACCGGCACGGTATAGCGAAAGGGTTGTCCGCTGATGAGCAGGTTAAACGTTACACTGGCAGCCGGTCCGTTCTCCGGGAGCCCTATCTCCTGCTGACTGTCCACATGAAATAAGCCCAGCGTGCCTTCCTGCTGCAGCCAGTACGGTTGCGAAAGGGGCGCTGAAGCCGGCAGTTGAACCGTAACAGGTATACGCTGTGCTTCATTTTCCCCTAAAGCCAGGTTCAGGGTGCTGTCGCTGCGGGCGTAATCCGCCCGGATGCTTTGCAGCTGCACCGGTACTTTGGAACGGTTGATCGCCTCCAGTTGAAGGCTCAGGCGCTCTCCGGGCGTCACGGCGAAGTCGGCAGCCACGGCTTCCAGGTATAGGCCGAGGCTGTGCTTCACCACCTCATCCAGTTCCTGTGTCTTTACTTTTTTCCAGTAACTGTCGGGCAGTTTGGCTATTTCCTTTTTTGCGGCCAGGAGTGTAGGAACGATGCCAGCAGGGTCCTGCGGTTGGAAATCGTTGATGGCCTGCTGCAGGAGCTTGGCTACCTTATCGCTGCCTTTTACGCGGCTCCAGCCGGTGTTGATGCCTTCAAAAAGCTGCGCTTTGGCCCGTTCGCCTTTGGTATGCTCCAGGTACTCGATCGCACTGCCTCTGGCACCGGAAGAGCCGAAGCCCTGGCTCTTGTGCATGCTGCGGCTCAGGGCAGCAATCTCCGGGTAAGACTTGCCCAGCAGCGGGTTATACCCGCCTACTTCCACCTTCAGCAGTTGCGAGCCATAGTCTTCAAACTCTTTCTGGCTTTTGAAAGACCATACGCCGGTATTCCAGAGCACCCGCTTTACCTGCCATACCGTGACATGTTTCAATTGTTCGGGGAATCGCTTAGGATCGGCGGCGGCATCAAAGGCTTCGCTGGCCAGCATGGCAGATGCCGTATGATGCCCATGGGTCTCGGATGTTTTCGGTGAAAAGCGCGTGATGATCACATCGGGTCTGAACTTGCGGATCACCCATACCATATCGCTCAGCACCTGCTCTTTGTCCCAGATCGCAAACGTCTCTTCCGGATTTTTGGAATAACCGAAGTCATTGGCTCTTGTGAAGAACTGCCTGCCCCCATCGGTACGGCGTGCCTGCAGCAGCTCCTGCGTCCGGATGATGCCCAGTCCTTCGCGTATCTCCGGTCCGATCAGGTTCTGGCCGCCATCGCCGCGAGTAACAGAAAGATAGCCGGTATTATACAACTCCTCATTTGCCAGATAGGCAATAAAGCGTGTGTTCTCATCGTCGGGATGAGCCGCGACATACAGCACGCTTCCGAGCACATTCAGCTTTTTAAGATCCTGCAACAACTCAGCAGCACTGGGTTTGGCCGGAGCCTGCGCCCGCAGAACGGACGGCCCGAACAGCAGCAAGAACGCTAACAGGAAGGAGCAGTGTTT
>NZ_JSYF01000197.1:0-12188 GCF_054824225.1 Pontibacter sp. HJ8 | reverse complement strand
CTGTCACCGGGAGCACTTTGCTGGCAGGCCTTGTTCTGTTTCGATTTTTTGACATCAGCAAGCCACTCTTTATCAGAAGATTGGAGAAAGTACGAGGGGGGTGGGGCGTAATGCTGGACGACGTAGTGGCGGGCGTTTACGCAAATATAATTTTACAACTACTTCTATACTTCAAGATACTCTAAATGTTCACCTTCGTGAAGGCGCAGGCTGCTTCCCTGGTAGCTTCCGGCGTCGATTTTCTGGTGACTATCCTTGCTGTGGAACTGTTCGGCCTCTGGTATATGGCAGGCACCGTGACAGGTACAATTTCAGGAGGTGTGACGCATTTCTCGATCAGCAGGGGCTGGGTATTCAATGCTTCGGAACGAAGCATTCCACCGCAAATAATCAAATACTTCATGGTCTGGAACGGCAGCCTGATGCTCAATGCATCCGGTGTGTTTGTGGTCACGCATTATGCAGGGCTGAATTACATCTTCTCCAAAGTATTGGTTTCTTTACTTGTCGGCTTTTTTTATAACTTTATAATACAAAAAAAATATGTATTCAAATAAGAATATATATAAGCAATATATAACCTGGTTGTTTTCTTTCCTGTTGGTTTTTTTCTTAGGAGTAAATACAAACACCGTAAGGGCACAAAGTGCTGTTACAACCATAAAAGGCACTGTTAGGGATGCCATCACAAAAGAGGCGCTGATCGGAGTTTCGGTTTTTATACCCGGAACCAGTGCAGGCACCAGCACGGATTACGAAGGTAATTTTTCAATCAAGACAAATCAGACTACAGATAAAATACAAGTTTCTTACCTGGGTTACAGAACTATAACCGTACCCGTAACGCCCGGGCAGGAGCAGACCCTGCATGTTAAACTCGAAACCGACGCCAAACAGTTGAGCGAGGTGGTCGTGGTAGGCAAAAAGCGCAAGGTAAAGTATAGCAACAAGAACAACCCGGCTGTTGACCTGATCCGGGAGATCGTGGCCAACAAGCCCAAAAACAAGCCCGAGAGCTACGATTTTGTGCAGTACGAACAGTATGAGAAGATGCAGCTCTCGTTGGTAAACACCCCGGAGAAGCTCAAGCGAAACATCTTCCTGCGCAGGTATGACTTTATCACCAGCAACCTGGATACCACGGTGGTGGAAGGCAAGGCCATACTTCCCTTCTTTATGCAGGAGGAGGTAACCCAGCACTTCTACCAGAAAGACCCGGCCAAAAGAAAGCAGATCGTGAAGGCGGAGAAAAAGGTGGATTTCGGGGAGTTTATCGATAACAAAGGTATGACGGCCTATATGCAGCACATGTACCGGGACATCGATATCTACGAAAACAACATTACCATCGTCACCAACCAGTTCCTGAGCCCGATCGCCGACATGGCGCCTACGTTTTACCGGTTTTACCTCAAGGATACCGTAACCACCGAAACCGGGCAACAACTGGCCGAACTGCATTTTGAGCCCCGCAACCCTTCGGCTTTTATGTTCACCGGAAAGCTCTTCGTAACACTGGATGGCACGTATGCCGTGCAGCGCGTGGCTATGTGGGTGGACAAAAGCGTGAACATCAACTGGGTGCGCGACCTGAAGATCGACCTGGACTTTGAGCGCAACAACGACGGCCGCTATCACCTGAGCAAAAGCCAGCTAAGAACCGATTTTGGCATCACCCAAAACAGCGACATGGGCTTCTATGGCGAGCGGGTGGTATCTTTTAGAGATTTCCGGATCAATGAAGCGCAGCCTGCCTCGGTCTATGAAGGGGAGGCGGTAGTCAAACAAACAGATGCTGTTGCCCAGGATGAAAGTTACTGGTCAGCTGTCCGGCACGATTCGCTTTCGGCGGTCGAGGCCAACACGTATACCAACCTCGACAGTCTGGTAAATATGAAGTCCTTCCAGCGCACCATGGACTGGGCCACAGCGCTTATTGCCGGTTACAAACGGATGGGCCCCAACATTGAGATCGGACCGCTGAACACCTTTTATAGCTTCAACCCGGTAGAAGGCTTCCGGCTGCGCTTTGGTGGCCGGACCACGACCAACTTCAGCAAGAAGTACAGCGTGGAGACCTACGCCGCTTATGGTTTCAAGGATGAGAAGTGGAAGTATTATCTGGGCGGCACCTACTCCCTGACGGACCGGTCTATCTGGGAGTTTCCGGTACGGGCGATACGTGTCAGCTACCAGAAGGACACCAAGATTCCGGGGCAGGAGCTGCAGTTTGTGCAGGAAGATAACTTTCTGCTTTCCTTCAAGCGGGGTGAGAGTGACAAGTTGCTCTACAATGAAACCTATAACATAGAGTACCTGCGCGAATTTGAGAATCACTTATCCTACAAATTCGGTTTCCGGAACTGGCGCCAGTCACCGGCCGGCTCGCTGCAGTATGCGCTGGTTGGCGATCAGACGGGAGATGCGGAGCCACTGCAACTGCACCATCTGACCACATCGGAGGCATCGCTGGAATTACGCTGGGCACCGAACGAAAAGTTCTTGCAGGGCAAGGATTACCGCACGCCGATCGCCTCGAAGTATCCGGTGTTCACCCTGCGGGGAGCTGCCGGCCTGAAAGGCCCTTTCGGCGGCCAGTTCGAGTACCAGCGGGTGGCCCTGAATGTGAACAAGCGCTTCTACCTGTCGCAGCTCGGCTATTCGGATGTGGTGACAGAAGGCGGCTATACCTTCGGGCAGGTGCCCTTCCCGCTGCTGACGATCCACCGGGCCAACCAGACCTATTCGTACCAGTTGCAGTCGTATAATCTGATGAACTTCCTGGAGTTTGTGAGCGATCAGTATTCCAGCATCAACATTGACCACAGTTTCAACGGCTTTATCTTTAACAAGATCCCCTTGATCAAGAAAACGAAGCTGCGGGAATTCATCACCTTCAAGGCCCTGTATGGCAAAGTACGCAGCGAAAACAGGCCGGAGAACAACCCGGACCTGTTGCGCTACCCTACGTTCAGCGATGGCCGCCAAGCTACGTTTACCCTCGAGGATAAGCCCTATATGGAGGCAAGTGTAGGTATAGGAAACATCTTTAACTTCTTCAGAATTGATTTAGTGAAGCGCCTAACGTATCTTGATAATCCAAATGTATCTGAATTAGGTATAAGAGGTAGATTTAAGTTTGATTTCTAGACAGTTGTCAGGTATAGTATGAGCAAGAAAGCACTTCGCGACGCATTGCAGCAGGGGATATACACGGTTATAAATCCGGTTGTGAGACTTTTGATAAAGCTCGGGTTTACCCCGAATGCCGTCACCACCACCGGCCTGATCCTGAACATAGGAGTAGCAGCTGTTTTTATCGTGGGCGGTGAGACCAGTAACCGGGGAGAGCTGGAATATATCGGATGGGCCGGGGCACTGGTGCTTTTTGCCGGTCTGTTCGATATGCTGGACGGGCAGGTGGCCCGGCTGGGCAACATGGGCTCTACCTTCGGCGCCATGTACGATTCGGTCCTCGACCGCTACAGCGAGATGATCATGTTCATGGGCATCTGCTATTACCTGATCGCGCACCATTACCTGCTCAGTTCGCTCTTTGCCTTCATCGCCCTGATCGGCTCAATGATGGTGAGCTATACCCGGGCGCGGGCGGAAGGACTGGGCGTGGAATGCAAAGGCGGCCTGATGCAGCGGCCGGAAAGGATCGTACTGATCGGGGTATCGGCAATTGCCTGCGGTATCACCTATTCGTTCATCGGGGCGGACTATAAAGTTTATGTGCCAGGTATACCTTTCCATGTATTTGAGACCATGTCCATCTTCACCCTGCCGCTCACCGTGATGGCTGTCATGACCAATATAACGGCCTACAACAGGCTGATGGACGCCAAAAAGGCCATGCAGCAGAAAGAAATGGTTACACATTAACAGAGACTTTTACCCAAGTGAAAAGAGTACTTTATTTAGCGTTCGTGCTGTTGCTGTTTGGTCACCTGAGTGTTGCCGGCACTGCCGGTTTGGTGGCCAGCCCCGACTCCCTGCCTGTGCCAAAAGGGGTGAAGCACATGAAGTTTTACGTGCAGCGGGATCCGAATGCCAACACGGTGGTCTATGAACTCAACAGGACGGCGGACGGAAAGCTGAATGAGAAGGATCCGATCCACGTCTTCTGGATCAGGTATGCCGACGGAGGCGAGCGCAAAGAGCTCAATTACGTGCAGCGTACGTTTGCCTATGGCCTCAATACCAAAAAACTGGCCAAGGACCAGTACGAGCTAAAGTTCGTCTGCTACTCCAAACTGGCGCTGAACCTGCGGAAAGCAGAGGACGGCAATTACCAGGTCTATACCACCATCAACAAAAAAGAAGCCATTCTGGACCGTGTTTTTGTTCGGGTTGAAGGAGGCACTTTCTGGGTGCCCAATGTTTTGTATGTAGAATTGAAGGGGAGGGATGCCGTAACCGGCAAAGCTGTAACAGGACGCTTTAAACCGTAATATTCTTATGAAAAAGCAGTTTGTCTCTAATTCACAGGAATCTGTCAGGATGTTCAGGTATGAATGGATGGAAGTGCTTTCCAAAGTGCATTACACGGTTCCGCTATACCTGTACGTACCGGTGATCATGTATTTGAGCTGGCTGGCCCTTTACGAAGCGCAACTGAGTGGCTGGTCTTTTCTGGGCTTTGCCGCCCTGGGGCTCTTCACCTGGACTCTGGCCGAGTATGTGCTGCATCGTTTCGTGTTTCATTATGTGCCCAAAGCTAAGTGGGCGCAGCGGATGCACTTTGTTTTTCATGGCGTACACCACGATTATCCCAACGATGCCAAACGGCTCGTGATGCCGCCTTCGGCCAGCATACCCATGGCCACTGTCTTATACCTGCTTTTCTCGCTGGTGCTATCAGGCGGTCCGTTGTATGCTTTTTTTGCGGCCTTCTTAACGGGGTATCTGTTTTACGACATTTCGCATTATGCGCTGCACCATTTTAACTTCAAAAGCGAGTTCTGGAAAAAGCTCAAAAAGCACCACATGCTGCACCATTATACGGATGCGACCAGGGGCTACGGCGTCAGCTCACCGCTCTGGGATAAGATCCTGGGATCAGACTTTTTAAAAAAATAACATGGGGACTACGACTGCTGTGGCAGGAGAGGGGAAAGGTGTGTCGCGCAAAAATATGTTCATTGTTGCGGCGCTCTCACTGGGATATCTGTTGCTTTCATACCTGCTGGTCGGCTTCAAAACTGATCAGCTGGTGCTGGTAGGGCTGGCCAACCTGCTATATTTTGTTACGCCCATCACCCGGAAGTTTATCACCGGCTTCTCTATTTTTATAGTGTTCTGGGTGCTCTACGATTACATGAAAGCCTTCCCGAACTACTGGTTTAATCCGGTGCACATCGAGGACCTCTACAACACGGAAAAGGCCCTTTTCGGTATCCGGAGTAGTGGCACACTGCTGACACCGAACGAGTTTTGGCTGCAAAACAGTACTGCCTTTCTGGATGTGATGAGCGGGGTGTTTTACCTCTCTTGGATTCCGGTGCCGCTGGCTTTTGCCGGATTCCTTTTCTTCCGGAACAGGAGGCAGTTCATCTACTTCTCTCTTACTTTTCTGCTGGTCAATTTGCTGGGTTTTGTGGTCTACTACCTATACCCGGCTGCACCGCCGTGGTATGTGCAGCTGTTTGGCTTCGAGTTTATAGCCACGACGCCCGGTAACACCGCTGGCCTGGTCCGCTTCGACGAGTTTTTTGGCATTACCGTGTTTCACTCCCTCTATGCCAAAGGGTCGAATGTGTTTGCGGCCATGCCTTCCCTGCACTCGGCTTACCCGCTCCTTGTATTTTATTATGCGCTGAAAAACCGGTTGGGCCTGTCTGCCAACATCCTTTTCGGGATCATCACAGTCGGCATCTGGTTTGCGGCCGTTTATACCTCGCACCATTATGTGTTGGATGTGCTGGCAGGAATCGTTTGTGCCAGCTGCGGCATCCTGCTTTTCAACTGGCTGGTAGCCCGCAAAGGTGTTTTCAGCCGGGGCATCGACCGCTTCGTGGCTGCCATCAGCTGATTACCGCTCACAAAACCTCTTTCAGGAAGATTTAATACAGCATGCATTCCGATAACCACACGCATCCCGCACTTACTGCGCTACTGGCGCTCTCACAGGGAGATTACCATGCTTTCCTCTACGACTGCGACGGCACGCTGGCCGACAACATGCAGGCACACAAAGACACGTACGTGCAGGTTGCTGCCCGTAAAGGTATAGCCCTGGACGCCGCCCTCATCGATGAGTTTGCCGGGCTTCCCATTCCGGCGGTCGTAGTGGAGATAAACAGGCGCTACAACAGTGATTTCGATCCTGCTGAATTTGTGGCTTTGAAATCCACACTCTTCTACGAAGAGTTCATCGAGCATACCAAACCGGTTCAGTTTGTGGTGGACCATCTGAAGGCGCATGCAGGGAAAGTGAAGATAGGCGTGGTTTCGGGAGGTTCCCGGAAGATGATTCAGAAAACCCTCGAGGTGCTGCAGATCGATAGCCTGGTCGAGGTATTGGTTTGCGCCGAAGACACCCCTCAGGGAAAACCCTATGCGGACCCCTTCCTGCTGGCAGCCCAAAAGCTGGGTGTTGCGCCCGGGTACTGCCTGGTTTTCGAAGACGGAGCCCCCGGCGTGCAGGCTGCTGAAGCTGCCGGTATGCGCTGGATCAGGGTAGACGAAATAGCAGCAAAGGTTTCCTGATGCCCATTATACTAGGGTAGGGTGACAAAGACGGAACGCCGCGGTTGATCGGTTATGTTTTTGGTGCGGTGTCCCTTGCCTTCCACATCTTCCAACAGGAGCACATCGCCTCCTTTGAACCGTTTCTTCTCACCCAGAGAGGTTTCAATTTCAATTTCGCCATCCAGCAAAATTAGGTACTGCCGTTGCGGCGCATTATGAAAATCATAATCATACGATGCTTCTACTTCCCGGAAGATGACCCCACTCACCGGCAGCGTTTCTGAAAGCTCGCCAATGGTCCCTTCGTCCTGAAGCCCGATAGCCTTTTTCTCAAATCGGCTGTCGCCGTTTTCGTCACTGTATACGCGGGTAATTTCGAACATAGAGAATCTGCTTTAGTTAGCCTTGCTGATCTGTTCCTCGCTATACGCTATACAGATCAATTGTAACCGTCATTCATATTCCATTCTAATGCAGGTATAGCAGGATCAAGCCATTACTAGTTCTACCTCATCTGAATTCAAAAGGATTTCAATAAAATTCAGAGAATGTGCACTCTTTGAATCTTTTCCCTTTTTAAGAAAAGAAGTAGGCTGTGGCCTATGACCCGACCGGCATACTTGCTGCCACCGACCTGAAGCGGATGCGAGCCACCCATACCCAGGGCAACATAACAGTGTATCCTGAACAGGCAGGTTCTAGTTGAATTCCAACTCCGTTACCACCGGAAAGTGGTCGGAAGGTAGTTTGCCATCTCCATACACAAAGGTCAGGATGCCGTAGCGCTGTACCTGAAACGCAGGAGTAAGAAAAATATGGTCGATGCGGCGCTGGGTGGTATCCGTCACTTTGAAATCATTGAAGGTTCCCATCGGCGCGAACCGGATCTTGGCCTTGTGGTAGGCGTCCTGCAAAGTGCCGGATTTGTTAAGGGTGGTATAGTTTTCATCGGCCTGATCAAAATTAAAATCACCGGCCAGTATGACAGGCGCCTTGGGAGCTATTTCTTTTATCTTTTTCAGGATAAGCTTGACGCTTTCCGCTCTGGCCTGCTGGCCGCGATGATCGAAATGGGTATTGAAAAAGAAAAACGTGCGGCCCGAAACCTTATCCCTGAACTGGCCCCAGGTGCAGATGCGCGGAAGGGCAGCATCCCAACTTTTACTGGGTTTATCAGGCGTAGTTGAGAGCCAGAAGGTGCCTTGTTTGAGCAGGTCGAAACGGGCTTTTTTATAGAAAACACCTGAAAATTCACCTCCCGTTTTTCCATCGTCTCTCCCCACACCTATGTGCGCATACCCGGGGAGGTGCTCGAGCAGGTCCTGCACCTGGTGATGCAGGGCCTCCTGCGTTCCGAAAATATCGAAATCCTGAAACTGGATCATCCCGGTCAGAACAGGCAGGCGTTTGTGCCAGGCATTGGCCGTGTCGCTCTTGTTGTCATAACGGATGTTATAGGTAGCTACCTGCAGCGACTGTGCGCCGGACTGTAATCCGAAGAGAAGCAGGATACCTGTTATGATAAACCTGCCTGACGTTTTAAAAATCCATTTCATAGGTATAGTTCGTTAAGGGTGATGAGGAAAGGCATGCCGCTTTTTTTAGCATGTAACGATTTTGTATACCCAATTTACTATATTTTTGGTTTCCCTATTAAACTAATCCGGTTATTTTAGCTCTATAGAGAAATCTGTAATTCTATGGAGATTAAGGCATTTGACGTTAAGCTGCAGCACCTGTACTGGCGGGCTGGTTTCGGGCCAACATTCCTTCCTGAAAAGAAACCCGGCAACATCAGGCAGGCCGTCCGGCAATTACTGCGGGATGCCCAAGCTGTTCACCCTTTGCCTGACCCGCACCGGGAATCAGGGGAAGGCCCAACCACTATGGCAGAGGCAGACAAACGGAAACAGCAGCAGCAGGAGCGGAGGAAGGCCATCGAACGACTGAACTATACCTGGCTCAATCAACTGGCGACTGCACAGGAGCAGTTGCGCGAAAAGATGACGCTGTTCTGGCACGGGCATTTTGCCTGCCGCCTGCGGGAGCCACGTCTGATGCAGGTACAAAACAATACCCTGCGCCAGCACGCTTTGGGGAAATTTCCGGAGTTGCTGCTGGCAATCTCCCGGGATCCGGGCATGCTGCAGTTCCTCAACAACCAGCAGAACCGAAAACAAAGCCCCAATGAGAACTTTGCCCGGGAACTGCTGGAGCTCTTTACACTGGGGCGAGGGTACTATACGGAGCAGGATATCAAAGAGGCAGCCCGCGCTTTTACGGGTTGGGGATACAATGCAGAAGGGGAGTTTGTTGTCCGGAAGCGCCAGCACGATGCCGGACCAAAAACCTTTATGGGGCACACGGGCAATTTTAAGGGAGAGGACATCTTAAGGCTGGTGGTGGAGAATCCGCGCACTGCCGAGTTTCTGACGGCAAAGTTCTATGCCTTCTTTGTGAGTGATGTACCGGACGAAGCGCGTATCCGAAAACTCAGTACCTACTTCTATAAGTCTGGGTATAACATAGCTGGTTTACTCGAAAAGCTCTTTACCTCCGGCTGGTTTTACAGATCCGACATTGTAGGGGCAAAGATTAAGGCACCGGTCGAACTATTGGTTGGCTTGCAACGGCAGTTTGCCGTCACGTATGCCGACTCCCGCAGTCCGCTGGTATTGCAGCGGGCGTTGGGGCAGGAGCTGTTGCAGCCTCCCAATGTGAGCGGTTGGGCAGGCGGGCGCAACTGGATCGACAGCTCTACGCTGGCCTTCCGGTTGCAAATCGGCCCGGCATTGCTGCAGGATGCGGCGCTGGAAATCCAACTCAAACCCGATGATGATGCGGAACCCACCCGGCCAGTTGCCCGCCGCAAAGACGGGTTGCGGATCGCGCGGGCCAAAGCTAATCTGGAAGGGCTGCAGCAGCGCATTTCACAAGTCAAAGAGGACGAACTGGTGAAAGGCTTGAGCCTGTTGCTGCTGCAGGTGCCGCTTCATCCGGCCAAAGAGCAGCTGCTGGTACAAAGTATTCCGGCTTCGGCTACGCGTCAGGAAAAAATATTCCTGATCACTCGTTTTCTGCTTTCCCTACCCGAATACCAGGTATGCTAAGCTTTCTTTCATCCGTTACATCGCACTCATGGCCACTACATCCAGAAGAGATTTTATAAAAGTATCCGCTTTGGCTTCGGGTATGCTGCTCGTGCCCAACTTCTTGCACGGCCTGGACAAGCAAGGTGTGCCGCTCCTACCCGGGTCCAACGGAAAGCGGCTAATCGTGATCCAACTCACCGGTGGTAACGACGGCCTGAACACGGTAGTGCCCTACCGGAATGATCTCTATTACAAAGCACGCCCGAGCCTGGCTATACCTGCCGGCAAGGTACTCACGCTGGACAAGGGGCTCGGGCTGAACCCGGCTATGGAAAAGCTCCGCCTACTCTATGATCAGGGCCATGTGGCCGTGCTCAACAGCGTGGGGTATCCTGATCCGGATCGTTCCCATTTTCGCTCCATGGACATCTGGCACTCGGGCAGTGCATCCCAGGAATACCTGACTACCGGCTGGCTCGGACGCTACCTGGACAACCTGCCTGGCGATGTTGCCCCCCATGCCGCCATTGAGGTCGATGACCTTCTGAGCCTTGCCCTGAAGGGTGATCGGCACACAGGACTGTCGGTGCAGGATGTTCAGCGCTTTTACCAGGCATCCAATAACGCCTTTCTGAAAAAGGCGGCCAGTGAACATACGCATGCCCACGCCCATATCGACTACCTCTACAATACCCTGATCGGGACACAACAGTCAGCGGCATACCTGCAAGAGAAAGTGAAGGTATACCGCTCCGGTCAGGTATACCCGAAAGGGGAATTTGCCAATAACCTGAAAACGATTGCCGAACTGATCGCTTCGGGAGTGGAGTCCCGCGTTTATTATGCCTCTCTTTCCGGTTTTGATACCCATGTGCGCCAGGCGGGGCAACAAGGCAGGCTGCTGCGGGAATTTTCGGAAGGGATATACAGCCTGGTACAGGACCTGAAGCAGCACAATGAGTTCGACCATACCCTGATTATGGTGTTTTCTGAGTTTGGCAGGCGGGTCGAGCAGAACGCCAGCAACGGCACAGACCATGGCACTGCCAATAACCTTTTCCTGATCGGGGGAGGACTGAAGCGGGCGGGTATCTACAACGAAGCGGCCGACCTGCAGCACCTGGAGCAGGGAGACCTGAGGTACTGCATCGATTTCCGAAACGTCTATGCTACCCTGCTGCAGAATTGGTTACAGGCCGATGCCGGCACCATCCTGGGAGCCGGAGCACAGGTGCTGCCAGATCTGGTTTAACAGGTATACCCGGAATGCAGAAGACAAGTATACTGATAGCAGGAATGCTATGGAAACTTGTTATACTGATTTCTGCTTTCATGCTGATGCTGCTTCCTGAGCAAAAAACACGCACGGAGACCTCACCAGAGGTGGCAGGCGCCGCTGCAGGCGTCACCCTCTTTTTGTGCGGGGATGTGATGCCCGGCAGAGGCATTGACCAGGTCCTGCCGCAGTCCGTCCATCCCCGGATTTATGAGTCCTATGTGCAGGACGCCCGCGATTATGTGCGGCTGGCAGAGCGCAAGAACGGCCGTATCCGCCGACCGGTTTCCTACTCCTATATCTGGGGCGATGCGCTCGCTGTATGGCAACAGGTCGCTCCTGACCTGAAGCTCATCAACCTCGAAACCAGCGTGACCACACATGCTATACCCTGGCCTGACAAGGCGGTTCAATACCGGATGCATCCTGCCAACATACCTGTGCTGGCCGCTGCGGGCATCGATGTGGTGTCCCTTGCCAACAACCATACCCTGGACTGGAACATACCGGGCCTGCTCGAAACGCTGCAGACACTTCAGAAAGCCGGGATTGTCTACGCAGGTGCCGGGCAGGATACCGGGGAAGCCCGCAGGCCGGCAATTCTGAACGTGAAGCAGGGCAGGGTGATCGTATTGGCTTACGGCTCTACAACCAGTGGCATACCTGCCAGCTGGGCCGCAACAAGCCGGCAAGCCGGTGTAAATTTGTTGCCGGATATGCGCGCTGAAACGGCCGCGATGATCCGGGAGCAGGTACGCGAACTGAAACAGCCGGGCGATGTGGTGGTGCTTTCCATACATTGGGGCAGCAACTGGGGATACAGCATCCCGGACAGTCAGCGTAATTTTGCCCACTGGCTGATCGATAGTGCCGGCGTGGATCTGATCCATGGGCATTCCTCCCACCATCCCAGAGGGCTGGAGGTATACAAAGACAAGCTGATCCTGTACGGGGCAGGAGACTTTATTAACGACTACGAAGGCATTAGTGGCAACGAACAGTACCGGGATGATCTCACCCTGATGTATTTCCCCCACCTGGACCCAGCAACCGGTAAACTCAAAGCCCTGAAAATGTTCCCGATGCAGATCCGGCATTTTCGCCTCTGTCATGCTTCGGAAGCC
>NZ_JSYF01000196.1:0-19379 GCF_054824225.1 Pontibacter sp. HJ8 | reverse complement strand
CGGCCAGACCGTGGAAATAGCCTCCATGATGGGGGTGGCTGGCATCATTGAACTGGTGGCAGGACTGATGATCGCCATTGGTTTGCTGGCCGACTGGGCAGCCTTTATTGCAAGTGGTGAAATGGCCGTGGCTTTTTTTATGGCCCACGTTCCGCAAGGCTGGAATCCGTTACTCAACCAGGGTGAAATGGCGCTGCTGTACTGCTTGCTGTTCCTTTATATGGCTGCACGTGGGGCTGGTATCTGGAGTGTGGATGCGGCCATGCGCCGGGGAAGGCGGGCCGAAGGTGACCTACATCCTCGCTATACCTAAGCTTTATCCTTAGCGCAGTCCTGGAGCCTGTCGCTGCCGTTTGCCTGTTCTGGCTTTGCAAATCCTCTGGCAGGTATAGCTCATATGCTTTGCTAAAATAATAGCGTTTGCTACACTCAGTTCAGCAGGCCGGGGCCATCAGCTATACCTGCAAGGGCAGTCAGCTGTTGCGAGGTATAGAAGTCCTCTGCTAAAAAGATGATAGTCCTCTTCGGAATGGATTCCGGATGGACCTGCACCGGGAAGCCAGCGCTTTTGTATCCAATCGGAAGGTATAAGGTGGATATGGGAGGTAAGCTGAATGGACCGAATCAGAATAAATGATCTTGCTTGCTAATAGCATTAGTAAATTAAGGCCATATTAAGAATAATCTGTAACAGGTGGTATTGTTTTGCGTATATAATTAGCAAAAAGCAAAATAATATGAAACTGAAAATAGATGAAAAGCCATTTCTGACGGAAGGCAGGCATGTGGTAAAGATCACGGAAGTGGAAGAAGGCCGGAGCGAAAACAAAGACATCCCGTTCATCAACTGCCGCCTCGAAAACGAAGAAGGTTTTGTGAACCAGCGCTTCTACCTGAGCGAGCCGGGACAGCCCATACTGGCCTCTTTCTTAAAAGCACTGGGTATAGACAAAGCCGAAGTAGACACCAAAGAGCTGAAGGGCAAGTCGCTATCCGTGGAGGTGGAAGAGCGCTCGTATGAGGATGCCGAAGGAAAGGAAAAAACTATCAAGCAGGCGACTCATTTCGAAGCGGTGGGGAAAGCAAATACCTCAGACCGTTTTTAAATAAGGTATAGAATTCAAAAAGGAGCGCTTGCGCTCCTTTTTGTTTTAGGTCAGTGAATGAAACACGACACCGCTCATTTCAAACAAACTAGTCTACAAATTCACCGGTTGAAAATTCTGCATTCATTGACCATCCACATTGAACCTGACTATTCACTATATAACCTGCTGACCGGTCGCCCTACCAATTAATCACTTTGGGAAGCAATCGGGAGACACATTTCCTAACAGACTACACCAACTTCCAGGCCTTTTGGTCCCCACCGTTGGGGTTGATTGCGAAAATAAAATCGTATACCTTAGAGCGCATGCTGAGAGCCTGAAAAAAGCTGAAAACAGCAACAGTAAAGGATGACAAGCAGATAAAAAAGCCACTACAACCGATGAAGCACATTTCGATTCTGGTACCCAAAGGAGCCGTTTTAGGCAGTGTGGAAGGCCCGCGACAGGTATTTACGGAAGTAAACAAATTACTGCGCAGCATGGGGAAGCCTGCTATGTTTGATGTGCAGCTGGTAGGGCTATCCGAGAACGTATCGGTGGCAGGGGGAATCTACACGGTGTATACCGATGTGGTAGCAAAGGACATTGTGAAAACCGACCTGATCATCATTCCTGCCCTGGATGGTGATATTCCGAAGGCGCTGGAGCACAATCAGGATTTCATACCCTGGATCATACAGCAGCATACCGCAGGGGCAGAGGTCGCCAGCCTGTGCCTGGGGGCTTTCCTGCTGGCCTCTACAGGATTGATCACCGGCAGGCAATGTGCCACACACTGGATGGCTGCCAACGACTTCCGGAAGATGTTCCCGGAGGTACACCTGGTAGAAGACAGCATCATTACCGATGAGCAGGGGATCTACTCCAGTGGTGGAGCTTTTTCATACCTGAATCTCATCTTATACCTGATTGAAAAATATGCCGGACGGGATGTCGCCATTTTTATGTCGAAGGCCTTCCAGATAGAGATAGAGCGCCACAGCCAGTCCCAGTTCATGATCTTCAAAGGGCAGAAGGAGCATGAAGACGACCAGATCCGCACCGCGCAGGAATTCATAGAGCAGAACTTCCAGGAAAAGATCACAGTGGATCAGCTGGCATCGATGCTCGCCCTGAGCCGCCGGAACCTGGAGCGCCGCTTCAAAAAAGCGACGGCCAACTCGATCGTAGAGTACATTCAGCGTGTCAAAATTGAGGCCGCCAAGATGAGCTTCGAAACCTCCCGCGACAATGTGAATGAGGTGATGTACCAGGTAGGCTACTCAGACCCAAAAGCGTTCCGGACAACCTTCAAACGCATCACCGGTTTATCGCCCGTGCAATACCGCAGCAGGTATAGCCGGGAGTTGGTGGGGTAGGTGCTGCTCCTTGTTTCAGGCAGGTATAGCTCTGGGCATTCTGAGTTAGGAGCACGCGTTGTCCTTGTTCAGGATCAGGATGACTTCTACAATCTGATGGGCTTGTGCGGCATCCAGATCTAACGCCGAGTACAGGTACTGGATCAGCTCTTCTTCCTTCTCGGTTACCACACAATCCGACAGCACCAGTTGGATGGTATGCCCAAATAAAGTAGCTCTGTTCTCAACCGCTACGTGGTCTACGGAGTTGTCGATGAGTAATTTGCTTCCGACCTGGGCATGCGCATAAAAAACTCTTTTGCTATACGCCATAATATCATGGCCGTCGAATAGCTTTTTGTCCGCCAGTGTTTGCGCCAGCTCTTCCAGTTCTTCATCCGACACATCATCATCTACCGCTATGCAGGCGTGCATGATGGCGATCCAGGCTTCCTGCTCATTTTGAGGTGTATAGGTATAGGTATCGGAGACATTTGATCTCCCTGTTGTGTTGAAAACCCCTTCCATTAATTTCAGTTTTATGCTTTTATAAGTAGGTACTTGGTAAACTTTGCTTTTGTTTTTACTTCCTGGAACGATCTCCCACAGCGGCCTCTCCTGGTATTTCCTCACTCGACACGCTCCAGCACATTTGCTAACTCCTTTTGATAAGCCGGGTTTTCGTTCATGCCGTTATGTCCCTGCCCTTTCAGCATGATCACCTGATCGGTGGGCTTAAGGTGCTGTCGCAGTTTTTCGGAAGAGCCGTGGTAAATGATCTCATCCCGGTCCCCATGAAACAGGACAACGGGCGCTGCAGTCTTTTCTATAAAACGGTAGGTGTCGAACTTATATTTTAACAGGAAGGCCGGCACGATGGGGTATAGATTTTTCATCAGGTCGCTGAGGCTGTAGTAGGGCGCCTGCAGGAGCAGCAGCCGGGGCTTGTTGGAGGCAGCCAGCATGGCAGCTGCTCCCGTTCCGATCGAATAACCGGCCACCACGATCCGGCTTTCGGCATACCTTGTTTTGAGCTGGTCGTAGGCTGCTTGCACATCTTCATAAAACTGCTTTTCGCTGCTGATAGTCCCCTCGCTTTTGCCGTAGCCCCGGTAGTCTAGTACAAAAATGTCATAGTTCAGATCGGTATACGTTTTGGCCACCCAACCCCAGGAAGCGACAGAACCCGCATTGCCGTGCAGGTAAAATACCAGCCCCTTGGGGGCAGCCACTTTGAAGAGCAGACCATGCAGTTTGGTCCCGTCTTTTGCCGGCACATACAGCTCCTCATACGCCTGCTCAAATTCGAACACATACCCCGGAGGCAGTTTCTCCGGAAAGAAGATCAGGCTCTCCTGCTGAAAAGATAAAAAGCTCATGAAGAGAAGGTATAGGATGACTAGAATGATCGCTGTCTTGACAATAAGCTTACGCAAGGTCTTGTGCTTAAGTATAATAGATACGCCTGTTTATACGGGACGGAAGTACAGTAAGTATAGGCAACATCCTGCATACCTCAGCACTGCAGAGAGGCTGTTTCCGGCGAAGTTTTACGAGTCGTCCGAACCCAGCAGAATAGAATAATATAAATATATAACTATCTGTAATAAGTGCAATTTTTGAAACTTTGATAGAGGAGATAAGTATTTAATTATCCGTGCTACAGGGGGCAGTTCCCAAGCAGGAGCCAGGACGCATGCCGGGAGTATGCGCCTCAATCAAAGTATGTTTCACTTAACAGGAAGGAATAAGTTATATGTTGGCAATGAACTACCGGGGTCCGCAACGGGTCCGTATTGACCAGAAACCTATGCCAAAAATACTGCATGAGCAGGACGCCATTGTGCGGGTGACCCGCTCCTGCATTTGCGGATCGGATCTCCACCTTTATAACGGCAACGTACCCGATACCCGCGTAGGTATGACCTTCGGGCATGAATTCATCGGGGTGGTGGAAGAGATCGGTTCAGCCGTTGAGAAGCTGAAAGTAGGCGATCAGGTGATCGTTCCCTTTAACATTGCCTGCGGGAAATGCCACTTCTGCAAGCAGGGACTTTTTGGCAACTGCCATGAATCCAACTCACAGGCGACAGCCGTGGGCGGCATCTTTGGCTATTCGCATACAGCCGGTGGCTACGAAGGCGGCCAGGCCGAATTTGTGCGGGTGCCTTACGCCAATGTCGGACCAACGGTGATACCCGAAGGTATGGATCCGGACGATGCCGTCCTGCTGACCGACGTGGTACCGACCGGCTACCAGGCCGCGGAAATGGGAGGTATACAACGAGGCGATACAGTGGTGGTATTCGGGGCTGGCCCTGTCGGCATTATGGCGGCAAGGTGTGCCTGGCTTTTTGGTGCCGGCCGTGTGATCGTCATTGACAAGGTGGAGTACCGGTTAGAGTTCGTCCGGAACTATGCAAACTGCGAAGCCTACAATTATGAGGAGATGGACGACCCTGTGGTATTTATCAAGAAAGCAACCGACTGGATGGGAGCCGACGTGTGCATCGATGCCGTAGGAGCAGAGGCCACAGGCAATACCATGCAAACCATCACCGGCCGGAAGCTGCTGTTGCAGGCAGGTTCCGCTACGGCACTGCACTGGGCCATCAACTCAGTTAAGAAAGGCGGAATTGTTTCGATTGTGGGTATCTACGGACCTACCGATAATCTCGTGCCGATCGGCAACGTCGTCAACAAGGGCATCACCATACGGGCCAACCAGGCTTCGGTAAAACGCCTGCTGCCGCGGTTGATTGACCATGTACAAAATGGAATCCTGAACCCGAAAGCGCTGATCACGCACCGCGTGCCGTTGGAGGATGTAGCCGATGCCTACCATATCTTCTCCGAGAAACTGGACAATTGCATCAAGCCCGTACTTATTCCACCATCAGCCAGATCGTAAAAGAGCCACATTATGGGAAAGACACCAAAAGATTACTCGCATATAAAAGGATGGGGAATAGACGCAGATCCCAAGAACGATCCTACCTACCCCATGAAACACCGTACCGACGCTGAGCAGGAAGGCTATAGCTGGGAGCGGCCGGCGCAACAGCCGATCAACGTCGAAGTGCTCCATTCCATCGAACGCCCCAACGTGACTGCCGTATTCGGAACCTCCACGCCGCCAAGTGGCCTGAGTGGTATGATCCGGCGCTTTGCTTTCAAGTACAGCGAAAACAGCTACCTGCACTGGCTGCCCCTGCTGCTGGCTGACCGGGTCAATGTGGTGGAAGGTGTGCTGGATGATTTCAGCCAGGGACAGGTGCCCAACATTTTTGCCGAAAAAGGCTGGAATGCAGATTGGAAATACAACCGGTCCGGCCTGATCACCAAAGTAGCCGTACTAGCTGCTGTAGCCACTGCAGCCGTTGTCCTGCTAAACCGGGGAAATAAGGAAGACGAGGACTAGCCGGCGGGCAGGTTTAGCAGCAGCTCTAAGAAATGCTAAAGGAAAGCCATCAGGTGCCATCTGTTCTGCGCGAACCGGATGGCACCTGATGGCTTTTTAGGTATACAAGGCAGCTCTAACTCTACCGTGCTTTGTTGCTTTGCAGGCGGGGCCCGCAAACCTAGACGGGCTGTTCGGATCTCTCCAGCTTAAAGAACATCCTGGAAATAGGAATGAGCATCATGCCGGCAAGAGCGAAAGCGATGAAGGATACCTTCAGGCTGAAAGCATGGGCCAGGTATCCGATCATCGGCGGGCCGATCAGCATACCGACTATACCAAAAGTGGCGATCAGGGAGATGGCTATACCTGGGGAATACTTTTTGGAAGCCCCGGCCAAGGTATAGGTCATCGGGATAACGGCTGCAGTACCAAACCCTACCAGTGAAAAGCCGATCATGGCCGGCCAGAAGCTGGGGAACACAATGGACAGGATGATGCCCGAAAATATCAGCCCGGCACTCAGCATATAGGTTGTGGACATACCGATCCGCTCGATGATCCGGTCGGAGACAAACCTGGAAAGCGCCATAAAGGACATAAATATCAGGTAGCCGGCCGTGAACACCTCCTCCTGGATCACCTGCTGAAAGTAGATCCCGCTCCAGTCAAACATGCCGCCTTCGCACACCGCCGCAAAGAACACCAGCAAGCCCAGGTATAGAATGTAGGGATCGGGCTTGCCGAAAGCCAGCCTGGTGCCGGCAGGAGACCGGTCGTTGCGCAGCAGGAACTGGTAAGACAGAAGGGCCACCAGGACCGACACAACCGAAACGCTCAGCAAATGGGGGAGCATGGCCACATCCAGGGAAACCAGCAGGGTGGTGAAGCCGACCCCCAGGATGCCGCCAGTGCTCCAAAGCCCATGAAAGGAGCCGTTGATTTTGCGGTCGTACTGTTTCTGCAGCGTAATAGCTTGTGTGTTCACGGAAATATTGAAGATCCGCATGGTTAGAGAGAACAGGAACAGAGCGATGATCAGGGCAAAGGAGGTGTTAGCCATTCCGATGAGGACCAGACAAAGCGAGTTCAGCAGGAAGGCCACGGCCAGAGGTACTCTGGTTTCGAACCGGGATACGAGCCAGCCCGATAGGGGAAGCCCGATCAACGAACTCACCGGCATGGTCAGCAGGATCGTGCCTAATTCCGCTTCATTCAGGTCTAAGGCTGACTTGATAGTAGGTATGCGGGAGGCCCAACTGGAAAAGTTAAATCCGGCAAGTAGAAAGAACAAACTAAGGGAGATGCGCTGTTTATTAATTAATTGCATTGAGGTAAAATAAAGGCACAAATATCCGCATTTTATTTCCATGTAGGGGAAATAAAATTTGCCGGCGCCTGCTTTTTAATACAAAAATAAGCCCTGTGAAGGAGTGGCAGGTATACGGCTGCATGCAGGCGGATGTGAAATTTGTGCCTGCTTCTTTCGTAGGAGCTGCGTATAAGGGGATGCTGTTTCAGCCCCTTAAAAACTAAATGACTCGGATGATGCAAGACAAAGAAGAACTCACGTCCATGGTCACTGTCCTCTCCAGGCTTCGCCAGGAAGGGTATGATCAGGATTTCAAAGTTTCAGAAGACGGGCGCCACTTGTGCACGCTCGACGAGAAAGAATGTTTTACGCCGGATCAGCTGCAGATCGTGAATTTTTACCGCTTTGAAGGAGAGTCCTACCCGGGTGATATGGCTATTCTCTATGTCGTGGAGACTGCAACCGGGGCAAAAGGAACGATCTCGGATGCCTACGGAACCTATGCAGATGAAACGGTAGATGACTTTATGAAGCAGGTTGAGGATATGGGAAAAGATATCGACCGGTCCAGCAGGTCCTGACCTTCTGTCTCCGCTGCGGCCGTGCGGGCTGTTTACTACGAGATCTGCCTACCTGAAAGCCAGTGCTAGCTGCGCGTAACCTGTTGTATCCAATTCACGGCTTCTATTTTATCAAAGAAGTACTTTATCTTTGGGCCGTCAAGGGCTTGTGGCGAAGCAGCAGGCATGTCTGTGTCCGGCTTTAATACATGCGCAATGTAGCGTACTCCCAGTCTGTGTGCTTCCTTGTCCCAGTCCGATTCTGTCAACTCCGCCAGCACTTCGGTGGATGCACTGTAAAACTCCTGCACATCATTGACAACCGCACCACATCCTTTCATCGCCAAAAGTTCAACCATGCTGTTTCTTACTTCTTTGATGCTTTCTTCCGGTGCGGTTCCTTTCCAGATAATAGAAAGGAAGGTATCACTCGAAAAATACCGCACAGTGCAATAGGTACGCCCAAGGCTGTTTTTAAAATGTCTGAATTCGTGCTCCATTGGTCTTAATCCAAAAATACTATATAAAGCTTGCACGCTGTATTGTGCCTGCAAAGATAACACAATACCGGTTAACAAAGGATTAAAATGCACATACGGTCAGGGAGAGCGCTATTGCAGGTACATCCAGGTAACAGGCCCGGTAAGCGAAAACTTAATCTTATTTGGTCGGTTGTAGGAGGGGCAAGCTTTTTGTCTTCAGGAATTCTCGGGATAAAGTATAATTTTTTGCCCTGCAAGAGTTAAATTTAAATCAAATAAAGAGGTGTTGCCCATTGTCCGACCTGATCCCATGAAACCATACCTGCTGTATGCCTTTGTTTTTCTGATTCTGGCTTCCTGCAAAGGAGAGCAGGAAAAGACAACGCCTACTGTCGAAAATATATCCGAATCCGTTTATGCCTCGGGCATCGTGAAGAGCAAGGACCAGCACCAGGTTTTCCCGACCGTCAGTGGCACCATACAGCAGATACTTGTGACCGAGGGAGATGTGGTGAAGCCGGGCGATCCGCTCCTCAAGGTAGAGAATACAGCAGCGCGCCTGAGCACCGAAAATGCCCGACTGGCTGCCGAATATGCCCGTGTCAGCGCCAACACCGAAAAGCTGAACGAGCTGCAGGAGGCCATCAACCTGGCCCGTATCAAAAAGCAGAATGATTCACTTTTGCTGGTCAGGCAGCGGAACCTGTGGGCCAACCAGATCGGCACCCGCGTCGAACTGGAGCAGCGGGAGCTGGGCTTTAAGAATTCAGTTACGGCCTACAAATCCGCGATTCTGCGCTACCAGGACCTGAAAAAACAGCTGGACTTCGCCGCCAGGCAATCGCAGAAGAACCTGCAGATCAGCCAGACCATGTCCGATGACTATACCGTGAAGAGCGAGCTCAGTGGCAAGGTATACAGTGTGCTGAAGGAGAAGGGGGAGATGGTCAGTCCGCAGAGCCCGGTCGCAGTGATCGGCGATGCCGATGAATTTATACTCGAGCTGCAGGTAGATGAGTACGACATAGCCCGCGTCAAGCCCGGACAGAAAGTACTGCTCAACCTGGATAGTTACAGAGGGCAGGTATTTGAAGCAAAGGTATACAAGATCAACCCGGCTATGAACGAAAGAACCCGGTCGTTTACCGTGGAAGCCAGTTTTGTGACCTCCCCGCCTGCGCTTTATCCCAACCTCACCACCGAAGCCAACATCATCATACAGGAGAAAGAAAATGCCCTCACCATCCCGCGCGACTACCTGCTCGAAGGCTCTTTTGTGCTGACAGAAGACGAGGAGAAAGTGCCGGTGAAAACTGGGCTCAAGGATTACCGGAAAGTAGAGATACTGGACGGGCTGACGAAAGAAAATGTGATTGTAAAACCTGTGCAATGAACAGTAAGCTCATCTTTGGGATAGCCCGGTCGCTGCTGCTGGCCCGCTGGGGACAAACCCTGGTGGCTGCCGTTGGCGTGACCTTCAGTATCGCCATGTTCATTACCCTGCTCGGTTTTATGAACGGGCTCAACGACATGCTCGATGGCCTGATCCTGAACCGCACGCCGCACGTGCGCCTCTACAACGAGATCAAGCCCAGCGAGAACCAGCCTGTCAATGCATCCTCCGAATACAGGGATTCCTACAATTTTATCAGTTCGGTCAAATCAGGTATAACCCGGCAGGAAATCTACAACAGCGGGCCCATCATGCAGGCGGTGAAGGAAGATGCGCGGGTATTAGGGGCAACTCCCAAACTCACGGCGCAGGTATTCTTCAACGAGGGCACCATCGATATTACCGGCATGATCAATGGCATCGACGTGGAAGAGGAAATGCGGCTCTTCAACTTCCGCGACTACGTGACAGCCGGTTCGGCCATCGACGCCAAGAACGTGGCAAACAGCATCATACTGGGCAAAGGCCTGGCTGATATCCTGGTGGCGGATATAGGGGATGTGGTGCAGGTAACGACGGTGCAGGGCGAGCGGTTCTCGCTCAAAGTGGTGGGATATTTCCAGTCGGGGATACAGGAGATCGACAAAGTGCAATGCTATGCCTCGCTTGGCACTACCCAGAAACTGCTGGGCAAACCGGCCAATTATTTTACCGATATCCAGATAAAACTCAACGACCTGGATCTGGCCCCTGCTGTTGCCCAGGAGTATGCGCATGTGTTTCGGATCGATGCGGAAGACATACAGACAGCCAATGCGCAGTTTGAAACAGGCAGCAATATCCGGACACTGATATCGTACGCGGTCGGGGTTACCTTACTCATCGTTTCGGGCTTTGGCATTTTCAATATCCTCAACATGATGATCTATGAGAAGATGGACTCGATTGCTATCCTGAAAGCCACGGGCTTTTCTGGCCGGGATGTCAACCTGGTCTTCCTGGTGATTGCCCTGAGCATTGGTTTTTTCGGAGGTATGGTGGGGCTGGTGGTTGGCTTTGTGCTCTCTGTTATCATCGACAGCATTCCCTTCAACACCGCCGCGCTGCCAACTATCAAAACCTACCCGGTCAACTACGACCCGGTGTACTACTTCATCGGGGGCTTCTTTTCGCTGATCACTACGTATTTTGCCGGTTTCTTCCCGGCACGGAAGGCCAGCAAAGTAGATCCGGTGGAAATAATCAGAGGGAAATAACATGCTCGAAACAATCTTGGAGGCCCGGCACATCAACAAGGAATTTCATGACCCGGTTACGGTGCAGGTGCTCACCGATATTACCTTCTCGATCAGCAAAGGCGAGTTCGTATCCGTCATTGGCAAGTCAGGCAGCGGCAAGTCCACGCTGCTCTACATCCTCTCCACCATGGATACCGATTATGAAGGCGAACTGCTCATAGACCAGGAACCGATGGGAGGCAGGACGGATGCCGAACTGGCCCGCATCCGGAACGAGAAGATCGGCTTTGTTTTCCAGTTTCATTACCTGCTCAACGAGTTTTCGGTGTTACGGAATGTGATGCTGCCCGGATTGAAACTGGGCAGGTACAGTGAAAAGGAAGTGGAGCACCGGGCCATGGAGCGCCTGAAGATGTTGGGGATTGGCCACCTGGCTAACAAAATGGCCTACCGGATTTCGGGCGGTGAAAAGCAGCGCGTTGCCATTGCCCGGGCACTCATCAACGATCCGCACATTGTCATGGGCGACGAGCCAACCGGCAACCTGGACACCAAGAACAGCGACATGGTGTTTGATATTTTCAAGGAGCTTGCCCAGGTGCACAACCAGACCCTGCTCATCGTCACCCACGACGAAGGTTTTGCCCAAAGCAGCGGGCGTATCATTGAGATGGAGGACGGCAGGATCATCCGCCATTAAGGTATAGCGCCGGCGTAAAGGTATAACTGCTCTTCCAGGAAGGCTCCGCTATACCTTATTTAAAAGCTTCGGGCCGGATGGCCCGATTATGAAAGCTGGCCTGGCCTCCCCGGGCTCATCTTTTGAAAAAGACGCTGAAGGTGGAGCCAACATTTTTCTGGCTTTGCACCTGGATCCTTCCCCCGGCATTCTCCACCATCTTTTTGACCATATAGAGCCCCACGCCGGAGCCTTCTACGTGGTCGTGCAGGCGGCCGAACATCGTGAAGAGTTTCTGGTCCCGGGTCAAGTCCATCCCCAGTCCATTATCCTGTACAGTCAGTACCGTGTACTCGGCCTCTGGCTTGCAGGAAATACGTATTTCCGGTTTCCGGTCGGGAGCGCGGTATTTAATTGCATTTGACAGCAGGTTATACACGACAGAGCGCAGGTTCTTAATGGAGAAGCTGATGCCCGGGCAGGCACCGGTGTCAATATCCAACTGCACGTCGGCCGATTTCAACTGATCCGAAATATCCAGCAGTACTTCCCGTATCACATCCGAAATATCGATCAGCACAGCTTCCTGGTTGTGTTCTTTTTGCAGTTTGGTCACTTCTGTCAGGTGGTCGATCGTGCGCTTGAAGCGTTCAATGGAATCCTGGATCATACCCGTGACGCCTTCCAGCCCTTCTGCTGCCAGCAACTCGTGCGGCAGGGACTGGATGAGGATGCGCATCAGCCCCTCAATGTTGGTGATAGGCGCTTTGAGATCATGGGAAGCTGCGTAAATGAAGTTGTCCAGGTCCACATTGATGCGAATGAGCTGCTCATTGGCGATGCTCAGCTCCTGGGCCATGGCTTTGGCCTGCAGGGCACTTTTTTCTACCGTTCTTCTGGCTTCTACCTGCTCGGTCACATCGCTGACCAACGTATAGAAGCCTTCGACCTGTCCGTTCCGGATATCGGGCACATAACTGGTGCTGATGTATTTTACAAAGTCCTCCCGGTATGGCATCCTGGATTCGAAGTTCAGCCGCTCCCCGGCCAGCGCCCGGGCGATGTATCCTTTCACACCCTGGTAGGCTTTTTCGCCCACCACTTCGCGCACAGGCCGGCCCAGCAGGTCTGCCGGATTCTGGTTAAACCATGCCTCATACGCTTTGTTGGCAAACCGGTATTTCTCTTCCTTGTCCAGGTAGCCGATCAGCACGGGCAGCGCGTCCGTAATCAGCAACAAACGTTCGGCACTTTGTTCAACTGCCTTTCGCGCTTCTACCTGTTCTGTCACTTCATACACAAAAATGATAATGCCGTCTACCTGGCCTGCTTCATCCCGGCGTGCCTGTAGGGTGTAATTAAAATAACGGTCTTCTATAGGGCCGTCCTCGTAGCGTGCTACCGGAATCAGCTCCTCTTTTTTCTCGAACGTCTTCCCGGTCCGATACACGTGCCGCAAAGCATCTGCAAACGGATGGGCAGCCAGCTCATGGAGTGCTTCTCCCAGCAACGGATTACCTAGAAGTGTACGACCCGGTAACAGCTGCTGATAAGCAGGGTTAACGAATTCATACCGGAAGTCCGCTCCGCTGAGAATACAGATAGGAGCTGCTGCCTGCGTGAAAAGCTGTTGCAGACGGTTGCGCTCACTTTCGATTTCAGCTTTTGCCAGTTGCAACTCCTGGGTCCGGTCCGCTACTCGTATTTCGAGCTCCCGGTTCAGGATCTGAAGTGCATCCTGTGCCTGGAGCAGTTCCTCGTTGATGGCCCGCAATTCTTCGTTTGATGCCGAGACCTCGTTGTTGGCTTCCGCCAGCTGGTTGTAGAGTTTGCGAAGCTCCCTTTCGCTCTTTTCGACCTGATTTCGGGCTACCACCAGCTCGGTCACCTCGACGGCTACGTTGAATACACCCAGCAGATCGCCTTGCCCGTTGTAGAGGGGCTGGTAGATAAAGTTGTAGTAATTGGTTTCCAGTTTGCCCGCGCGCAGCATCCGGGCGGGTGTTTCTTTGCCTATGAACGGTATACCTGTGGTGTATACCTCCCGGATGAGCCGGTCAAAATCCTGGCCCTCCAGTTCCGGAAGCGCCTGCATCAGCGGCTTACCCAGTACCTGTTCGGATGTCCGGCCCCAGATGCGGCACATAAAAGGGTTGGCCATCGCGATCACCTGGTCCGTGCCCTTGTACAAACTCATCGCGACCGGTGCCTGATCCAGCAGGGCCTGAAGCAGGCTGCGTTGCAGTTGGGCTTCTGCCAACGCTGCCCCCTCGCTTTGCTGGCTGGTTTTGGCCGGGGCAGTGGCATCCTGGTCGGCTGCGTCCTGTTGTTGCCTCTGTTGAATGCGTTCGGTGATGTCTTCCAGCTTATGGATGATATAGAGCACATTTCCTGCGCTATCCAAAACAGGCGTATTGGAAGGAAGCCAGTATTTTTCCAGGGCCCCTGCCTGTCCGGGTTGTGTGACATCATAGCGCTGATGCCCCATCTGGTGGGGCTGCTTCCGGTCGAGCACCCATTCCAGAGATCGTCTGAGATTGTCCGACGCATTCAGATCGGGGTGCGCCGCATGGGCAGGAAATACGTCAGACAAAGATTTCCCCTGGATGTCTTTGCGCGCTTTGTACGTAGCCTTCAGGTATGCGTCACTGGCTGTGAGAATGATCAGATCAGGAGACAGGATCAGGTATAGATCGGGTACGGATTCAAAAACCTGAAGCATCTCTTGTGAAAGGGGGGAGGCATATTTCATTCTTAGCTTTGATTTGGTCGGAGCGGATGCCGTGCAGAACACGGTTGGCTCAGGATTTAGCTATACGGTTTATGGATTGGGCTCAGGCTGCTCTTTTACTGATAAACGCTTTCCGGAAATTTTCTGCGCCTAACCACTGCCTGCTTTTTCTCGTCCGAAAGCCTCCTAGTAAGTAAGCATACAAAAAAAAACAGAGATTTGTTTGAAAGAAAAACTTCCTGTTGAAAGATAAGGAATGTTTAGATGTCCTGTAGCTGTCTGGAGGCCTTTTGGAAAGATTTAATTAACAATGCCGGGCAAATAAAACAGCCCGGGCGAAGTTTTGAGAAACCCTGCTGCCCTGGGAACCGGATGCGTTTCACCGGACAGGTATGCCGTACTTACGCTTCAGGCTCCTCCTCCGGTCGCTCTCCTGCCTCGCCCAGCCATTCCTCCACGATCCCTTGTTGCGCTTCTTCATAGATGAGCTCGCCTTTCATCAGAAATTTGTTTGCATCCAGTAGCACCTCGTAAATGGGGGTATGGATGTGTTTGGGGATCTTGTACAGGCGCGGATCGTTTTTGTCAAAAGGGGTGGATACCTTGGATTGATAGAGGTAGGGAAGGAGCGTTTTGGAGCAACTGATGGCGATGCGGTGCACCTCGTGCTCCCCGAAGTACTCCTGAAGCCTTTCGTTGATGTTCTCAAAGAATTCGACCGTTTCTCCCAGCCGCACCCTGGAACCCGCCCGGGATTTGCCTTTGGTTTTGAGGTATTTTATCTGGCTCTTTCCCTGCTTTTTTCGCACCATGTAGGAGCGGAACACTTTGTGGCCCAGGTTGATGCCGTTTTCAAAATACCCCATCGCGCAGTTTCCTGCCTGGATCAGCAGTACCACATAATTCACCTGGTCTGCTACTATACCTGGCGGAGGGAGCACCAGGGGCAAGCGGAAGTATAGCTGCTCACGACCGGCTTCATCGGGGAGCACCAGCCGGTGTTTATCGGCTTCATACACAGTGGGCAGCGCGGCAGCCTGCAGCCTGCGAAGCAATTGGACGGACAGCTCTTTCGATAAAAAACGGTTCATGGAGTAGGGAGCTAAGGCCGTGAAAATAATCAAAATGCGGGTAACTCTGCTGTTCAGCCTGTAGAAAGTACCTGTATCCCAGGAGTCGTTTCAGTCGGCGTACGTTGCAGGTATAGCAGGCAGAAAAGCAGCTGCAGATGGGCAAGGATTTCCGGTGTACCCTTCTGCCTTGGGATACGTTTTTACATAAGTTGTTGTACCTGTTAACTTTATGTTTATGGCCTTACCGATCAACCTGCTGCTGGCGCTGCTTTTTCCATTGTCAATGGCTGTTTCCCTGCTCCATCACGGATGGGCAAACTACGACCAGACCAAAGAACTGGACTATACCGGCCTGGTGCAGAAAATAACGTTTGAAAACCCACATGGCATCCTGACGCTGGAGCATGAGGGTATGACCTGGACGGTTGTGTTAGCCCCTCCGAGCAGAATGACGGCCCGCGGACTAACAAAAGAGATGCTCCAACCCGATGATTCGGTGCGGGTAGTGGGCTATCCGCACAAGGAGGTGAAGGACGAGATGCGCGCCGAGCGGATCTTTGTGCGGGGTAAAAAAATCGAGCTTCGCTAGGGGTGGCTTCGACGATCGCCGGGCTGCTGCAGTGGCTGGAAGATACCTCGCTGGCAGCTGCTATCCGGCAGTCTTCGTGGTTGTATCCCTTCCTGGAGATCGTGCACATTGTGGGCATTGTGTTGCTGGTAGGAGCCGCCTTCCTCTTCGACCTGCGCCTGCTGGGTTTCTCCCGCACCCTGCCCGTTCCCGACTTAGCGCATCACCTGCTGACCTGGTCCCGAAGAGGGCTATACCTGATCGTTCCTTCCGGTCTGCTTTTGTTCAGCACCAATGCGGTTGAGCTGGCAGCCGACCCTGTTTTCCACCTGAAGATGCTCCTGCTGCTGGCAGGGGGAATCAATGCAGGCCTGTTTCATCGGTTTCTCTTTCCGGATACGCCCGGGTGGCAGGGCAGGTCAACGCCGGGGGCAGCCAAAGCGGTAGCCGTTTGCTCCATTGTAGTGTGGCTGGCCGTCATTGCCTGCGGGCGCCTGCTAGCCTATTGAAACAGGTATAGCCGGACAGGTGCCTGCTCGGAAATACCAATTAACACGGAGGAAGCTGCCGGCTTGTGTCAGCCCGTAACCGGAAGCTTTACCTGTCCCAGTGCATCAATTATTTTCGAAGCTTTTTCTGTGTCGTACTGGTTGCGGATGGCTTCTTCGTTTATCACAAAACTGGGTGCGGCCGGATCTCCGTCGATGGTATAGGCGGGGGCATTTCCCTGCAGGTTATCCTCATTTTCGGCTTCAGGCTCGATGCTTTTTATCAAAGTCCGGGCACGATAATCGAGTGCAGTCCGGATAAGGTGTTCAGCATCCGACCCGTTTCGGAACCGATCCGGAAACTGCGTTTTGGCTTCTTTTGTGATGACCTCAGGCTCCAGTTCGTTCACCTCGCATACCTGGTGAAACACAGCCATCTCTTTGTCGAGTTGTTCTTCCATAGTTCAGCGTTTGAATAGCTCTACTTACGCAGAAGCGAAGGCCAAAGTCATGGGGGAAGTTGATTTTATGAAGGGGTGGCAGGTATAGCAGCGAAGTCTGCAGCAAAAGTGCAGCAGGTGGGTAACTTTGCAACTTGTCACAAAGTAGCACGCGTGTTAAGGTATGGAGCAGAAGCCTGCTTGCTTTCTCAAACTGCCAGCCAGTCGGCATCCGTTTGATTGTGGAGTATAGCTGAAAAGGAACTGCGCGGCGGAAGGTCCAGGTAAGTATAGGTTACCTTCGAGAGGTATAGTCCCTGCGGATAGGCCGGCGTAAGGGCTTTCGGGGCATTTTCAGTGGCCAGGTAACTTTCAAACTCATCAAGAGACAGGGCGCCTGTACCTACCTGAAGCAGTTTACCCACTACAATCCGGATCATCCGGCCCAGGAACCTGTTGGCCGAGATCCGGAAGCGTAACCGATCGCCGTTTCTGTCAGCCAGCCACCTGGCTTCCGTGATGTGACAGATGGTGCTGTCCTGTTCGGCCGGCGTGATGCAGAAAAACCTGTAGTCGCTGTAGAGGGGGAGCAGGGCAGCGGCTGCTTTCATGGCATCCAGGTCCAGGTGGCGGAACAGGTAGAGGGAGCTTACATCATTCAGAAACGGGTCTTTGTAGGTATGGATAAAATAATCATAGCTTCTGCTGGTCGCATCGAACCGGGCATGGGGCAGGCCTTCCATCGGGATGATGTCGAAGACGGCAATGTCGGGTGGTAAAACTTTATTCAGCCGGAAAAGCATGTCAAATTCCCAGGGTTCCTCTACATCGAGGTGGAAGAAAAACTGGCTGGCATGTACCTGGGCATCCGTTCTGCCGCAGCCCACGATCGCAACCGGATGCTTGAGGATTTGTTTCAGGCTGTTTTCGATGGTTTGCTGCACATTGACGCCGTAAGGGTGACGCTGCCAGCCTCTGTAATTGGTTCCGTTATAGCCTATATGAAAAAAGTATCGCAATGCCGCCTTCAGGTTAGTCTTATGCTGTGATCAGGTATGCAAGTACGTTATTTTTGTAAGTCACCCCTGTCTACCTCCCGCATAAATTTTATCAGCCCTTCAAAGTACCGCTGCTGATCGTCGTACATCGCCATGTGGCTTCCGTCCGGGCAATGCAGGTATCGGCCATTCGGAAGTTGATCGGCCATCCATTGCATGTACGCCGGATCCATGGTGTCATGTTGGCCACCAATGGTCAGTGTGGGTACTTTTATCTGAGGAAGATCTGCAGACCGGCTCCAGTTTTTCAGCGTAGCATTTCCCCTGATTCCGAATTCGCTGGGGCCCTGCATCTGCACGTATATTTTCTGGTTGATGTGGTTGATCATGCGCACCGCTGGCTCGGGCCATTGCTCAAAGGGCTTGCGTAAAGCATGTTCGGTATAAAAGTTCGGCAGCAGCAGCTCCATATACCTGGGGTTAGCGAAGTCATCATTCGCTTCGATCTGCAGCAGCTCGGCCAGCACTTCCGGTTTCATTTGCGGACCCAGTACTTCATCGGCATATTTGTTGTATGCGGGTATATCCGACATCATATTCGAAATGATCAGCCCCCTGAGGTGCTCCTGGTACTTTAGGGCATACTCGATGGCCAGAATGCCACCCCAGGAATGCCCCAGCAGGTAAAAGTTACTCTTATCCAGTTGAAGTGCCTGGCGTACCTGCTCTACCTCCTCTACAAAGCGGGCTGTTTCCCAGAGGATGGTGTCGTCCGGCTGATCGCTGTAATGGGAGCCCAGCTGGTCGTAGTAATAATACTCAATACCGGCCTTTGGCAGAAAGCTGTCGAAGCACTCAAAGGCTTCGTGCGTACCACCAGGTCCTCCGTGGAGCAGCAGCAATTTTATCTTTGGGTTATTGCCCACCCGCTTCGTCCAGACCTTGAATTCCCCGGCAGGCGTCGTGATCGGGATCATCCGGACGCCTCCGCTCCATTCATCGACCCGGCCCGAGCTGTCCAGGTACTCGCTCGAAGAAGGAAGGTCATTGCCTGCAGCCGCGGATTCGTCAGGCGACAAGCGCCGATTCAAAAGGGAAGATTTCATCGTTTTATAGCGTTAGGGGAGGTATAGAGAGATACTCTATTTAAGGGAAATTGTTTGTGTCGGTGAATGTCGCTATTGCATTTTCTAGAATAAGTAATTGTTTGGGTTAACACTTCATTACTAGAGATTCTGCACGGTTACAGCTCCGGATCCAACCACCCCTGCACCTCCTTATCCAAGGAGGGGAGCCTGTTCCTGCTATAGCTACAGTTCTTGTTTTATAGCTGCTGAGTAGTCATCCCCCTGCCCCCTTCGGAGGGGGACTTCAGGCTACTGCCTTATAACTGTTATTTCGAACGGCAGTGAGAAATCTGGATGATACCTATAGCTTGTATCAGATTTCTCCCGTTGGTCGAAATGACAACAAGAACAGGTATAGCCAGACTACCTTAAAACAGTTGCTACAAAGGTATAGCTTGAGCCAAGTGCGCCGGAGACGATTTTGTGTTTGAGCGTTCAGCGAGT
>NZ_JSYF01000195.1:0-21081 GCF_054824225.1 Pontibacter sp. HJ8 | reverse complement strand
GTCAGGTTAAGCTACAGCTACAAAGCAGGTATTGGTATAACGAAGCCCCAACTACACAACGGAGCAAGAGTAGAAATAGCTTAGCCTACAGTTATTCAGTACTTTTATCCCTGCTGGTACAGCCTTTTAACCTCCAGTCTTTTATCTTTGTAAGATCAACACATCTCTAGCCAACGCCATTGAGCAACTTCTTCCATACCAAGATCGAATTCCTGAAAGGGGTGGGGCCGCAGCGGGCTGAGCTGCTGCAAAAGGAGCTCAACATCTATACCTACGGCGACCTCATCCAGCACTACCCTTTCCGCTACCTTGACCGGACACAGTTCTACAAAATAGCAGAACTGGACGAAAGCATGCCGTACGTGCAGGTGCGCGGACGCGTGAAGGGGAAAGAAGTGCTGGGCGAAGGCCGGAAGCAGCGCCTGGCCGCCACACTGGTAGATGAAGAGGGCAATGAGCTAGACCTGGTCTGGTTCAAGGGCGTGAAGTGGATGCAGAAGTCGCTCAAGAACCACACCGACTATATCGTATTCGGAAAGCCGACGGCGTTCAACGGCAAGTTCAGCATGGCGCACCCGGAGCTGGAGGAATTGGCAGAAGAGAAAGAGACCACTGCTTTTCTGCAGCCGGTATACAACACCACCGAGAAGCTGAAGGCCTTCCGCATTGAGAGCAAGGTGATCTCCCGCATGATGGAGCTGCTGCTCAAAGTGGCTATACCTAACATCCAGGAAACACTTTCGCCGGAGCTCATTGACCATTACCGGCTGATGAGCAAGCGTGATGCGCTGATCAACATCCACTTTCCGCAATCGGTGGAAAAATACAATGCGGCCAAGTTCCGGCTCAAATTCGAAGAGCTCTTCTATGTACAGCTACGGCTGCTGCGCCAGAAGACCGTACGCCGCGCCGAGCTGGCGGGGCAGGTATTCGGCCAGGTGCCTACCCTCAACGAGTTCTACAAAAACCACATGACCTTTGACCTGACGAATGCGCAGAAGCGGGTGGTGAAGGAGATTTACAAAGACCTGACGGCCGGCAAGCAGATGAACCGCCTGCTGCAAGGCGATGTGGGTTCCGGCAAAACGATTGTGGCCTTTATCACCATGCTCATCGCGGCTGACAATGGGGCGCAGTCGGTGCTGATGGCGCCTACCGAGATCCTGGCCGACCAGCACTACACCGGCCTGAAGGCCTTTGCTGACCGGCTGGGTATCAACCTGGGCAAGCTGACAGGTTCTACCAAAACCAAGGACCGCAAAGTATTGCATGAGCAGCTGCGCTCCGGAGAGATGAAGATGATCGTAGGAACGCATGCGCTGCTGGAGGATGTGGTGCAGTTCCAGAACCTGGGCCTCTGCATCGTGGATGAGCAGCACCGCTTTGGGGTGGAGCAACGCTCCAAGCTGTGGCGCAAGAACCCGCGCATTATTCCGCATGTGCTCGTGATGACGGCCACGCCCATCCCCCGCACCCTGGCCATGACGCTGTACGGCGACCTCGACGTGTCGGTGATAGACGAGATGCCGGCTGGCCGGAAGGAGATCGTGACCGTGCACCGCTTCGACAGCCACCGGCTGCGCGTTTTCCAGTTTGTGCGCGACCAGATCAAGCTCGGCCGCCAGGTATACATCGTCTACCCGCTTATAGAAGAGTCGGAAGGCATGGATTACAAAGACCTGACGGATGGCTATGAGAGCGTACGCCGGGCTTTCCCGGAGTACCAGGTCAGCATGGTGCATGGCAAACTGAAGGCCCAGGACAAAGATTACGAAATGCAGCGCTTTGTGAAGAACGAAACCCAGATCATGGTGGCTACCACGGTGATCGAAGTAGGGGTGAATGTGCCCAATGCCTCGGTGATGATCATTGAAAGTGCCGAACGTTTTGGTCTCTCGCAGCTGCACCAGCTCCGGGGGCGCGTAGGTCGGGGAGCAGAGCAGAGCTATTGTATCCTGATGACCGGGTATAAGCTGAGCAAAGACAGCAAGACGCGACTGGAAACGATGGTGCGCACCAACAACGGCTTTGAGATAGCGGACATTGACCTGAAACTGCGTGGACCGGGTGACCTGATGGGCACGCAACAAAGCGGCGTGCTCGACCTGCTCATCGCGGACCTGGCCAAGGATGCGCCTATCCTGCAGGAATCACGGGCCGCAGCACAGCGCGTACTCAACGAGGACCCACAGCTGGAGCAGCCTCAGAACCAGAACATCCTGCGCCATATCAAGTCGCTGAGCGTAAACGCCGTCAACTGGAGCCGGATCAGCTAACCTGCCAGGTATGCTTCGTATAAGTACCTTAAACCGGACTTTATAGGCAAAGCACTTCTTTGAACGTTCCTGCCTTAGGTATGGCCTGAGAAGTTCCACGCGAAACAAGTACGGTCTTTTTTCTTATTTGCAAAAAACGTCCGCTTGCATCAATTTTATGCATTTCTTTACTCTACGATCGTTGTTCTAAAATACCATATTCTATACCTTGAAAACACGACACCTACTTCCGCTTCTGCTGCTGGCTCTGTTATGGACAGCCTCACCTGCTACAGCCCAGGGCAAAAAGGCCGCCATACCTTTCAGCTACCTCCCCGATAACACCGAAGACCAGTATAACCAGAGCATCCGCAACAAAACCCTGCCCCTGAGCGCCACTGAATTTATCGTGCTGAGCAAAGAGGCGCCCGGCGAATATGCCATCGAGAAGTATAACGCTGCCCTGAAAAAGAGCTGGGCTGCTGCTATACCTGTTACCGGTACGGAATCAGTGGAGGCCTTCGTGCAGAACGGAGAAGCGGCCATACTGGTCACGCATCGGGACAACGGCAACGGCACGCAGCAGCTCTACGCCCACCAGGTGGACCTGCGCAATGGCCAGAAAGAAGCTCCGGCCCTCCTGCTGGAAGCGCCTGCCAAAGACCGCAAAGCAGGTATAGCCACTTCGCCGGACGGCACCAAACTACTGGCCTACAGGTATAGCACTGACGGCAAACAGGTGCTGCGGGGCATCAGCGGAAGCCTGTATGACGGCAAACTTCAGAAGCTAAAAGATACCAGCTACAACCTGAGCGACCTGCGCGGCATTCTGTCGGCAGAAGTCATCCTCAACAATGCCGGTGACCAGTTCATCAGCCTGATCTCCGAAAACATGAACCGGCTTACGGTAAGGCAGTATAAAATTCAATCGCCGGAGGCCAAGGTGATGTCGGTGCTGGTGGGCGGTGTGTTTGACGGCAAGAAGGTCTACATCGTGGACAGCAAGTATGGCCTGCAGCCCAACGGCAACCTGTACGGCGCCGTGCTGACAGCCGATGAGAAGACCGGTGCCTACTACAGTCTGAAAGCGGTAAAGTTCGATTTTGAGAAGGAGGACATGGTATTTGCAGAGGAGTTTAAATTCTCGCCGGAGTACCTGGCCAGCGTGAACAGCCTGGACAAAAGCGGTGCTCCCAAAGCCACGCGCCTGGAAGACATTTACCTCTCCGACCTGATCCTGACACCGGATGGCAAACTGATCGTGCTGGCAGAAAAGAAATACATGGAAGGCGGTGAGAACTCTCCTTACTTTGCCCGCGAGATACACCTTTTCGCTTACGACGAATACATGGGAACCGCCTGGAGCTCGGTGCTGATGAAGAACCAGAAAGCACCGGCTGACGAGGCTTTCACCGGCATCTCCTACCGATATAACCTCGCAGGCAACTCCCTGCACCTGCTCACGCTGGAAGAACTGGAAGGAAAGCACGACCTATACCTGCGCCGCATTGATACCAGCAATGGCAAGGCAGGAGCACCCAGGGCAGCCGGACTGAAGGTGGCCGATGACAAAGACGTGGCCTATGTGAAGGACTTCACCGCCTGGCTGACAGACAAAGACCTGGTAGCGGTCGTACGCCCTTCCAAAAAGGCAAACGGCCTGCAGCTGCGCAGGCTTCAAATAAAGTAATTAGAAGAGTTTCATACCCTGCAGAAGGCGCGACTGTGAACCGGTCGCGCTTTTTTGTTTCCGGAGTTTGCGGGTAAAGGAACTCAGCTGCACGAGCATGTGCATAAACCCGACATAGTCCACGATCTCGACGTACATGCCGAACTCCTTGCGGGAGCCTTCCAGCACTCCGAGCTTATCTACCTTATAGGTGTTCATGGCTGACCAGGGCATCCAGCGCACCACTTTGCGACGGTTGATCATGTAGCGGTTGATGGCTACCTCCAGCTGATAACGCGCCACCGGCTGTGACAGCACCTCCTCCAGGTCAGACTTGCATAACAGGCGCTCCCCAGACAGCAGGATATCACTCCGGTACCACCGCACAAACCAGGGCGAATTGATACGGCGCAGGATGAGCATGTCAACGTCCGGGCTATACCGGAAGGCATCAATTGTCTCTTCCAGTTCATGCAGCTGCAGCCCCTGCAGGTCGGCGTCCATCAGCAGCACAAGCTCATGCCTGACAAGTTCGAGCCCGTGTTTTATAGCCGCCGCCTTTCCTTTGTTCTCCTCCTGGCGCAGCACTTCCACTCTGGGCCACTGTGCTTTTACAAAGGCAGCCGTACCGTCTGTAGAGCCATCGTCGACGCACACTACCTGGCTTATATGCTTTACCTTTGTAATGACCTCCAGCACCTGAGCTATGCGCTCCCGCTCATTGTAAATGGGAATAAGACACGATACCTTCATAAATGGACGATGTGTTTTGCTTTTATTGCGGCGTCTTTTATTGTACGGAAAACACTATCCTATAGCCATTTGTGCATATTCCCAATCATTAATATTTACGGGTAAACATACCCTAAAAACAAAAAGGCTACCCCCTCAGGAGGCAGCCTTTCCAAAACTATAGATTTGTCAGAATCTAATACACAAATTCATTCGCTTCAATCAAAGCAGCTGCTATGCGGCGACGTGCCTCTTTGGTGTTGTAGAGGTCTTTTTTGGTAAAGCGCTTCAGCCCCATGAACAACAGTCGCTGCTCGTCGCCTTCTGCCATCGATGCAATGGCATCCTTGCCGGCCAGATAGGCTGTATCGACAGCGTCGTTTAAGGTCACGCGCACGATGTCAATCTGGTTCGACACGGCTTCTTCGCCCTTCATACCGACCAGTTTCTCCACACGCAGCAAGGTCGATTCCGCCACGTAGGTTTTGATGGCCATATCGGCGATGTTCATCAGGACTTCCTGCTCTTTGGCCAGCGAGTTCATGTACTTCTGCACGGCGGTACCCGCCACCATCAGAATGGCTTTTTTCAGGTTGCGGATGGCCTTGTGCTCTGCCGCAAACAGGCCTTCTTCCTCCGAGCCAAAATCAGGTATAGCCATCAGCTCCTGCTGCACCGACTGGGCTGGTCCCATCAGGTCGAGCTCCCCGTTCATGGCCTTCTTCAGGATCATGTCCACGGTGAGCATGCGGTTAATCTCGTTGGTGCCTTCGAAGATGCGGTTGATGCGGGAGTCGCGGTAAGCGCGGTCCATCGGGTAGTCGGCCGAGAAGCCATAGCCACCGTAGATCTGCACGCCTTCGTCTACCACGTAGTCCAATACTTCAGAACCTTCCACTTTCAGCATGGCGGCCTCCACGGCAAATTCGCGTGCGGCTCCCAGCATGGCTTCGTTCTCGCCTTTGCCGGCTGCCAGCAGTTCCTGCTCCTTGCGGTAAATGTCCATACCACAGCGATACAGCGCCGACTCCACCGCATAAATACGAATCGCCTGCTCTGCCAGCTTGTGACGGATGGCGCCAAACTTAGCAATTGGCAGCTTGAACTGCTGGCGCTCATTGGCATACTTCACCGAGAGGTCTGCCACTTTTTTGGAGGCACCCAGCGTGGCCGCGCACAGCTTGATACGGCCAATGTTGAGGATGTTGAAAGCGATCAGGTGGCCTTTGCCGATTTCGCCCAGCACGTTCTCTTTTGGAACCTGGCAATCGGAGAAGAATACCTGACGCGTAGAGGAGCCTTTTATACCCATTTTATGCTCTTCGTTGCCAAGGCTCAGGCCGGGATAGCCTTTTTCCACAATAAAGCCGGTGAACTTGTCGCCATCTACCTGCGCAAATACAATGAATACCTCTGCAAAGCCCGCATTGGTGATCCACATTTTCTGCCCGTTCAGGACATAGTGGGTGCCCGCCTCATTAAGAACAGCTTTGGTCTTAGCAGCCAGCGCGTCGGAGCCGGAGCCCGGCTCTGTGAGGCAGTACGCCGCCGCCCACTCACCGGAAGTCAGCTTGGGCAGGTACTTCTCTTTCTGCTCATCCGTACCGAAGTACAGAATGGGCAGCATGCCTATACCTGTGTGCGCCGCAAAGGCTACCGGGAAAGAGTGCCCTCCGCCTACTGATTCGGTTACCAGCAGCGAGGTGTTGAAGTCCATGTTCAGGCCGCCGTACTGCTCGGGCATAGACACTGCAAACAGCCCCAGTTCGCCTGCCTTCTTCATCAGGCCCTCCATCAAGCCTTCTTCGTGGTTGTCGAGGCGCTCGAGCAGCGGATTAACTTCCTCCCGCACAAAGTCCAGGCAGGTCTGCGCCATCATGCGCTGCTCTTCACTGAACTCGGCAGGTATAAACACGTCCTGCGGATTGGTTTCCTTTATCAGGAACTCTCCACCCTGGATGCTAGCGGTTTTAGTTACGTTTTCCATATAGGTTAGATTTTAGATACTAGATATTAGACATTAGACTTTTTATACACAGTAGTTTTGAAGCTATTGATCATCTTTTGAATTTGCTCCAACTGCTTTAAAAGCATTTCAAGCTGTGTGTCATTTATTAAACCAAAAGAGTTGGCTAAAATTAACTGCGTTTCGAGCTCAAATGCAGAGCCCAATGCTATGCTTAAAAACTGGCCAAATTCTTTATAAGAATTTCGGCCAGCACCTTCAGCAATATTTGACGGTATTGAAACAGTGGCACGTTTGATTTGAGATGTAAGACCATATTTTTCGTATGCCGGAAAGGTAGCGGTAGTCTCATAGACAGTTTTTGCTAACTCCATTGAGCGCTGCCAAACTTTTAGTTCTCTAAAATTATGCATGTGCTAAGTCTAACATCTAAAATCTAACCTCTAACTACTATTTTAAAAGCTCATAGATGCCGGCTACACCCTGACCACCGCCTACGCAGGCCGTGACCATACCGTATTTCTTGCCGAGACGGCGCAGTTCGTGAAACTGCTGTATGCTGAGTTTGGCGCCGGAACAGCCCAACGGGTGCCCCAGGGCGATGGCTCCGCCGCTGATGTTGAGCTTTGCCGGATCAAATTCCAGGTGGCGCATCACCGCAATGGACTGGGCCGCAAAGGCCTCGTTCATCTCGATAAGGTCGATGTCGTTGAGCGTCATGCCCGCCATTTTCAAAGCTTTTGGCACAGCAGCGATCGGTCCCATACCCATAATGCGGGGATCCACACCGCCGGTACCATAGCTCACCAGGCGGGCGATCGGCTCCAGGTTCAGCTCCTTTACCATGCGCTCGCTCATCACGATCACAAAGGCCGCTCCATCCGATGTCTGGGAGGAGTTACCGGCCGTTACCGAACCTCCTGCCGAGAACACAGGCTTCAGCCTGGCCAGCGCCTCCAGGGAGGTATCGGCACGTGGGCCTTCATCGGTATCGACCACGTAAGAGCGGGTTTTCTTCTTGCCACTCTCATCGATGTAATTTTCCTCTATCGTGATCGGCACGATCTGCTCTTTGAAATAGCCGTTTTTGATGGCGTTGATGGCTTTCTGGTGGGAGTTGTAGGCAAACTCGTCCTGGTCTTCACGTGTCACACCGTAGTCTGCGGCCACTGCCTCAGCGGTAAGGCCCATGCTCAGGTACCAGTCCGGATTCTTTTTGGCGATGTTGTAGTTCGGTACGGTCTTCCAGCCTACGGTGGGCACCATCGACATAGATTCCGTGCCTCCCGCGATGATACATTCCGCCATACCTGCTGCGATCCGGTTGCAGGCCATGGCGATCGTTTCCACGCCGGAACCACAGTAACGGTTCACCGTCATGCCCGAAACGGACAAAGGCAGGGCCAGCAGCGCGATCATACGGCCGATCTGCAGGCCTTGCTCCGCTTCCGGCACCGCGTTGCCTACGATGAGGTCGTCTACGCGCTCCGGGTCCAGTGAAGGCACAGCTGCTAACAGGTGCTTGATGACATCGGCGGCCAGGTCATCGGGTCTGGTGAACCGGAAGCCGCCGCGCCCGGCTTTGCCTACTGCGCTACGAAACCCGGCTACGATATATGCATTGTTCATATTTTCTGATTGCTAAATTGTTAAATGGTTGATTGTTGATTTTTCAACCTTATTATTCATTAAGCATTAATTTCTCAGCGGCTTGCCGGTGGTCAGGATGCTTTGGATTCGCTCCAGCGTTTTGCGCTCCCCCGTCAGCGACAGGAAGGCTTCGCGCTCCAGGTCCAGCAAGTACTGCTCGCTCACATCTGTCGGGGCAGACAGGTCGCCACCGCACATCACGTAGGCCAGCTTCTCTGAGATCTTGCGGTCATGCTCTGAGATATAGCGGCCGGTCATCATGGCATTGGCTCCTGTCAAAAACATACCCAAGGCGCCTTTGCCCTGTACCTTGATGCTGGTCTTTTTTACAGGCTGGGTATACCCTGCTTCGGCCAACAGTATGGCCTGTGCCTTGGCATCCGCTAGCAGGCGGTTGTTGTTGAGGGTGATGCCATCGCTTGCGCGCATATACCCCAGCTCCACCGCTTCCTTAGCCGAAGTGGACACCTTGGCCATACCGATGTTGAGGTAGATGTTTTTGAGTGTATTGTATTCGATGTCGCCGTCTTCGTATAGTTCGGCTGCCCGCAAAGTCATCTCTTTGGTACCACCACCGCCAGGTATCAGGCCCACACCAAACTCTACCAGCCCCATGTAAGTCTCGGCTGCCGCCTGCACATGGTCGCAATGCAGGTTGAGTTCGCAGCCACCGCCCAGTGTGAGGCCGTGCGGCGCACCCACTACAGGTATAGCCGAGTAGCGCATGCGCATCATGGTATCCTGGAACTGCTTGATCATGAAGTTGATCTCATCGTACTCCTGCTCGATGGCATACATGTAGATCAACCCCACGTTGGCACCAGCAGAGAAGTTAGCGGCATCGCTGCCTACGACCATACCTCTGAATTCCTTTTCAGCCAGCTCAATCCCTTTGTTCAGCCCCTGGACCACATCCCCGCCGATGGTGTTCATTTTGGTATGAAACTCCACGTTGAGGATACCGTCGCCGAGGTCGATGATGGTAGCGCCGGAGTTTTTCCAGACCACTTTGTTGCTGCGCAGGTTATCGAGTATGATGAAGTTCTCGGCGCCAGGTATAGCTTTGTATTCTTTGCTTTGGATATCGTAGTAGCGGCGCTTGCCTTCCTGCACAATGTAGAAAGACTCTTTGCCGTGGCTGAGCATGTCCTCGACCCAGGCAGCCGGCTGGTAGCCTGCTTCTGTCATGCGCTGCAAGCCTTCGCGTGCGCCGATCGCATCCCAGTACTCAAACGGCCCCAGTTCCCAGCCGAAACCAGCGCGCATGGCATCGTCGATGCGGTAGAGTTCATCCGAGATCTCAGGTATACGGTTGCTCACATACTGGAAAAGTCCGTAGAGCGACTCATTAAAGAAAGCAGCGGCTTTGTCGTTTTGCCTCGAGAAAGCCTTTACGCGCGCTTTCAGGTCCTCAATGGGTTTCAGCGCTTCCAGACTCTGGAATTTGGCGCGCTGCTTCGGTCCATACTCCAGCGTGCTGAGGTCCAGCGTCAGGATCTCGGTCTTGCCTTTGGCATCTTTTGTCTTCTTGTAGAAACCCTGTCCGGTCTTGTCGCCCAGCCATTTGTTTTCGATCATTTGCTGCAGGTAGCCCGGCAGCTGAAACAGGTCCCGGGACTCATCCTGCTCACCTGTCTGGTACAGGCCATTGGCCACGTTCGCCAGCGTATCCAGGCCTACCACATCCAGCGTGCGGAAAGTCGCAGACTTCGGACGGCCAATGATCGGGCCGGAGATACGGTCTACCTCGTCCACGTTCAGGCCCAGTTTGTTCATCACCTGCAGTCCCTGCATGATGGCATATATGCCGACACGGTTGGCGATGAAGGCCGGCGTATCTTTGGCCAGCACCGTGGTCTTACCCAGGTATAGGTCGCCGTAATGCAACAGGAAATCCACCACACTCTGGTCCGTTTCCGGGGTTGGGATGATCTCGAGGAGTTTGAGGTAACGGGGCGGGTTAAAGAAGTGCGTGCCGCAGAAATGCTTGCGGAAGTCACCGGAGCGGCCGTCCAGCATCAGGTGAATCGGTATACCTGACGTATTGGACGTGATCAGGGTGCCCGGCTTGCGGTGCTGCTCCACCTGGTCAAATACCGTTTTCTTTATTTTCAGATTCTCCACCACAACCTCTATGGTCCAGTCGGCCGTGGCGATGTCCTTCATGTTGTCGTCGAAGTTACCGGTCTGGATCAGGCGGGCGTCCGCTTTGCGGTATAGCGGAGAAGGATTAGAGGCAATGGCGGCCTGCAACGCATTGTTGACGATGCGGTTGCGAACGGCTTTGCTTTCCAACGTCAGGCCTTTTTTCTCTTCGTCCGGCGTCAGTTCTCTGGGCACAATGTCCAGCAGCAGCACCTGCACGCCTATGTTGGCAAAGTGGCAGGCGATGCGGGAGCCCATTACGCCGGAGCCCAACACAGCTACTTTCTTAATAATTCTTTTCATAGAAAAAGTTTGATGGTCTATGGTTAGAAAATCTCTTTGTTTTCGATCATATGGATAATGCGGCCTGTGACCCGGAAGAACATATCCAGTTCCTCCTGCGGAATGGCTTCCTGCATCTTGTAGTTGAAATGAAGCACCGTTTTGCGGGACACTTCTTTCTTCTCCAGCCCTTTCTCCGTCAGGAAAATGCGCACCAGGCGCTTGTCCCGGTCATCCGAAACTTTATAGATCAGGCCTTTTTCCTCCATGCTCTTCAGAATGCGGGTCAGGCTCCTGGCCTCCAGCCCCAGCAAGGGAGCGATCTTGGTGGCAGGCGTACCGGTTTCCTGGTTGATGTTAAGCAATACAAATCCGATAGAAGTGGTAATATCATTCTTGGCTGCCTCTGTATTGTACATACGCGAAATAGCGTGCCAGCATACCTTTACATTATAATCTACTGTTTCTTCAGGCTTCATGTAGTAAAGTGTTTATACCAAATATAAACAAATATGTTATGCTTGCATACTATTTTGGCGAAAAAATGTTTACCCGCCTCACCGTCCTGATGTATCTGCAAAAAAAGAGACACTACCGGTCGCCAGAGTATAGGTATACTTGCTAGCCTGGTTACCAACAAAAAACCCCTTCCGGTAGGGAAAGGGTTTTTTGTTGACACAGAAATCTTAAAACATGCTCTCTATTTCTTTCTGATAATTGGTAGAGATCGCTTTTCGCTTGACTTTGAGGGTAGGCGTCAGTTCTCCCGTCTCTACAGTCCACATGCGGGGAATTAGCTTGAACTTTTTAACGGTTTCGTACTGGGCCAGCCCTTCGTTTGCTTTTTCCACCTCCCGCTTATACTTCTCCACGATCTCGGGTAGTTTGATCATCTCTTCATCCGAGGTATACTTAATGCCTTTGTGCTGACACCAGTCCTGCAGCCCCAGGAAGGCAGGCACAATGAGGGCAGCGGCATACTTCTGGCCTGCCCCTACGACCATGGCCTGCTCAATCACAACCGATTCCTTCAGCTTGTTTTCGATCGGCTGCGGTGCGACATACTTACCGCCTGAGGTCTTGAACATCTCTTTTTTACGATCCGTGATCTTGAGGTACTTCCCATCCACGAACTCGCCGATGTCACCGGTATGGAACCAGCCTTCCCCGTCTATCACTTCTGCTGTCAGCTCGGGCTTGTTGTAGTAGCCTTTCATCACGTGCGGTCCGCGGGTCAGTATTTCACCGTCTTCGGCTATCTTTACCTCTACCTGATCGATCGGCAGGCCTACGGTACCAATCACATTGTTCTCTTTCTCGTAGCGGTTTACGGTGATCACCGGAGAAGTCTCTGTCAGGCCATAGCCTTCCATCACGCGGATGTTGGCAGACCAGAACACGCGCGCCAGGCGCGGCTGCAGGGCAGCTCCCCCCGATACGATGGCGATCACGTTGCCTCCCAGGGCTTCGCGCCACTTGCTGAAAATAAGCTTATTGGCCAGCTCCAGCTGCTTGTTGTACCACCAGCCCTGGTCTTCGCGGGTATCGTACTTGAGGCCCAGCTCCAGCGCCCAGAAGAACAGCTTGCGCTTCACGCCTGTCAGCTCCATTCCTTTGGCTACGATCTTGTCGTATACCTTCTCCAGCAGGCGCGGCACCGTCGTGAACACGTGCGGCTGCACCTCCTTGAGGTTGTCGGCTACTTTCTCAATGCTTTCGGCATAGTAAATAGAAACCCCGATGCGCATGTACAGGTATAGCAGCATCCGCTCAAATATGTGGCAGAGCGGCAGAAAGCTCAGGGCGCGGTGTGTCGCATTCACCGGCACATAGGGGAAAGCCCCCATAAAGTTACTTACCAGGTTTTCGTGCGTCAGCATCACCCCTTTGGGATTGCCGGTGGTGCCGGAGGTATAGATGATGGTCAGGACGTCATCGGGCGTGACGGCTGCCTTGAGTGGCTCCAGTTGCGCCGGATCTTCTCCTTTGCCCAGCTCCACTACTTCTTTCCAGTTGCTGGCGCCCGGGATCTCATCGAAGGTATAGATCTCCTTTATGCCTTCCATACCCGCTGTTGCGGCCACTACTTTGTTGTATAGTTCGCTGTCGGAGACAAATACCGCCTTCACTTCGGCGTCATTGAATATGTAGCGGTAATCCTCCACTGTAATGGTCGGGTACATGGGTACGCTGATCGCACCGATCTGCTGAATGCCATAGTCGGCAAACACCCACTCCGGACGGTTCAGGGAGATAATGGCAATCTTATCATTTTTGCCTAATCCCAGCTTCAAAAGACCTAAACTTACCTGGTTGGCAATGTCCTGCACATCCTGTGTGCTGTATTTCACCCACTGTCCGTTTACTTTAGAAGCCAGGCAGTCTGGCTTGGGCGAGTTCTGAAGCTGAAAAGGCAACAGGTCAAGTGTCCTGGTTATATTCATCGTGCTGCTAGAGTTAGTGTGAGTCTTGTGCATACAACCCCGGTTAAAGTCGAAATCGGGATTTATACGGCATTTATTAACTGCATTTTAATTATTTTTTACTGAAACTTCTACTTAACAGGATACAAATATTTGTGATATCTTATATTTATAGAACTTTTTGCGATAAAAAGGGATACTTACCGTGTGAGCAATCACAACACCTCCATTTTTAGTATATTTGGCGTCTCAGTACATACTCTATGAACCTTTCTATCTTTTTTGAGCCCCTTAACGAGGACATCTTTGCCCTGTTGGACAAGCCCCGCACGCTGGGGGCTTACATCGGCCGCTTTACCGGGAGTTTTCCAGACTGGCGCTCCGCTGATCTGGCTATCTTAGGCATAAGCGAGCGAAGAGGCCGCGGAGAAGAAGAACAGAAAGGCATCACGGCTGCCCGTGCTGTGCGCAAGAAACTATACAGCCTGCACAAAGGCACCGGACGCGGACACATCGTGGACCTGGGCAACCTGCGCCCGGGCATCACCCTGGAGGATACCTATCTGCGCCTGAAGGAAATAGTAGAGGTGCTTATTTCGCACAACACCATCCCCATTATCATAGGCGGCTCCCATGACCTGGAGTATGGGCAGTACATGGGATACGAGCACCTGGAGCGCGTCGTGAACATGGTCACGGTGGACAGCAGCGTAGACATGACAGAAGACCCCGACGCACCAGCCAACAAAAAACAGCTGCGCCAGATCCTGATGCACGAACCCAACTACCTTTTCAGCCTTGGCCAGATCGGGTACCAGTCTTACCTGGTGGATCCGGAAGTGATGGGGACCCTGGAGAAACTGCATTTTGAGGCCTACCGACTGGGAGAAGTACACCGCAGTATCCAGGAAATGGAGCCTGTCGTGCGTATAGCTGACCTGCTCACCTTCGATATCTCGGCCATACGCCACCAGGACGCGCCCGGCTATACTCCCGCCAATACGTTTGGCCTGACAGGAGAGGAAGCCTGCCAGCTGTGCTGGTATGCGGGCCTGAACGACAACATGACTTCCCTGGGTATCTATGAGTACGACCCGGAACAGGATGTGCGGGAATTAACGGCCACTACGATCGCTACCATGATCTGGTACTTTATCGAAGGCTTCTATCACCGCAAAAATGAGACGGAATTCACCAGCAGCAAATTCACCAAATACGCCGTGGCATTTAACGAGGATCCCGACCGGATGGTATTTTACAAGAGCAAGAACAGCGAGAAATGGTGGCTGGAAGTAGAGGCCCTCTCCGGCAACAAAGGCTCCCGTATCGTGCCCTGCAGCTACGAAGATTACCTGCAGGCCATCAAAGGCGAAGTGCCCAACCGCTGGATCCTCACCCAGGCCCGCATCGGCTAAGGTATACCGGCACAGGCGATTTTGACACAAAAAGTCGTTGCCTGTAAAAAAATAAAAAATATTGATACTGTGGCGATTACCGCAGATACGGTGGCACTGCATTATTTTTTTTACGACGTCGCTTTTATAAAATTTCTATCTTAATGGAAAATCTCCCGGAGTATACGCTGCAGCAGCTCGCCTCCCGTAACGGACAGGACCGGGATGAGGTATGGATAGGCTACAAAGGCTTGATCTATGATGTTAAAAAATCGAGGTTGTGGCGTAGCGGCAATCATTATGAGCACTGGGCCGGACAGGATCTGACCGAAGAGCTCAAGGACGCGCCCCATACCGCGTATGTTTTTGATAAATTTGAGGTGATCGGATTTATCAAAAATTCAGTATACCGAAAATAAAACACTAGAAACCTGCACCCCATCACCGGGCAGGATTTCTGATAAACCCATAAACACGAATACAATGATTCTGATAGCAGATAGTGGCTCTACCAAGACAGACTGGCGCATCATCGATGCCAACAAGGTGTACGAACAGGTAAATACCCTTGGCATTAATCCGCAGTACCTCGAAACAGAAAAAATCTACGAGATATTTGAGAAGGAGCTTCTCCCTCAGCTGAAAGAAAAAAACATAAGTACCATTTATTACTACGGTGCCGGCTGCAGCTCCCCCGACCGCAACAAGCGTGTGGAAGACGCCCTGCACCTTGCCTTCCCGCAAAGCGAAGTCCATGTAGACCATGACCTGCTGGCAGCAGCCCGGGCTTTGTGCGGCCACCTGCCCGGCATCGCCTGCATCCTGGGCACCGGGTCCAACTCCTGCCTCTACGACGGCAAACAGATAGTGGACAATGTGCCTTCGCTGGGTTTCCTGATGGGGGACGAAGGCAGTGGCGCCTACCTGGGCAAGTTGCTCATCAAAGCCTACCTGTACCGGGAGCTGCCTGATGAATTGGCCCAGTCGTTGAAAAACAAGTATAACCTGACCAAAGACGGCATCATCGATACCGTGTACAGCTCCGACATCCCCAGCCGCTACCTGGCTACTTTCGCTAAATTCATGCATGAGAAGCGCAAGCACCCGGTTATCAAAGAGATGATCTATGAGAACTTCGAAGAATTTTTTGAACGCCACGTAAGCAAGTATGAAGGGTTTGGGGAGCTGCCCATAAACTTTGTGGGCTCTATCGCGTTTCACTTTGCTGATACACTCAAACTGGTGGCCAAGAAATATGGCGCTCATATCGGGGTCATTATCACAAGCCCGAGCGAGGGCCTGATCAACTATCACCAGGAGCTGTTGAAAATGCAGGACGCGAAGGCGTAGCCTGCAGGCGAGAGTGGAAAATAAGCGTTCATCATTTATTACTGACAAGTGTCTACTACTGAATCTGCATCAAACTATGACAGCCTGGAGCGTATGCCTGTACGGGAGCTCCTCGAAAAAATAAATCAGGAAGATAAAACCGTTCCCTTTACTGTAGAGCGCGCCATTCCCCAGGTTGAAGCCCTGGTAAATATTACCGTAAGCAGGTTGCGCCAGGGAGGCCGCCTCTTTTACATAGGCGCCGGCACGAGTGGCAGATTAGGGATAGTGGACGCTTCCGAATGCCCCCCTACTTATGGCGTGCCCCATGGCATGGTCATCGGCATCATCGCAGGGGGCGACGGCGCCATCCGCAAAGCAGTGGAGTTTGCCGAGGACGACACCACCCAGGCTTGGAAAGACCTGCTGGACCACCAGATAACAGACAAAGACATGGTCGTAGGTATAGCCGCCTCCGGTATCACACCTTATGTTATCGGCGGGCTGGAAATGTGCCGCAGCAAAGGCATCACGACCGGTTGCATTGTCTGCAACGCCGACACCCCAGTGGCAGCGGCCGCGGATTACCCCGTTGAAGTGACCACAGGTCCTGAGTTTGTGACGGGAAGTACCCGGATGAAGGCCGGCACGGCCCAGAAGCTTGTGCTCAACATGCTGACTACGGCGGTCATGGTGCAGCTGGGGCATGTGAAAGGCAATAAAATGGTAGACATGCAACTATCCAACTACAAGCTGGTAGAGCGCGGCACCCGCATGGTGATGGAGGAGCTGCAGATAGGTAAATCCGAAGCAGCTGCCTTACTCAAGAAATACGGGAGTGTCAGGCTGGCCATTGAGGCCTACAGAAATGGCGAAGATTCCGAATCATAAAAAAAGCGGGGCAGCTAATGTAGCTGCCCCGCTTTTTTTATGTCTGACTGGTGTAGTGCTAGGCTAGTCCGCCAGCACCAGACGTTCCGTCAGTGCCCTAGCGGCTTCTTTGCTGGGCACATGGTAATTCGCAACTGCCCAGCTATACCCTAGCTTAAAGCGGGGATCTTCCAAAGCATAGCGCATTTTAGTCCGGTAGTCCGCTATACTCTCCAGGCCCAGGGCTGCCCGCCTTTCGTTCACTTTCTCCTCTTCTTTCTCGCTCAGCTTCTCGGTCAGGTAGCGGTTGCTGACTTTCTCCAGTTCTTTATCCGATTCGCATTCTTTCGGTTTGTCGCAGTTTACCTTTACCAGTATTCTGGATCTGTACAGGTTTTTGCCTTGTTGCTGGTCCATCAGGTAGGCAGCGGCATGTGGCTCCAGCCTGCCTTCATGCACGGCCTGAGTCAGGATAGAAGTAAAGTCAAATCCTCCTTTGGCAGTTGTCTGCCGTTGTATCACGATGCTGAAGCGGGGCAGTTGCTCCAACGTGTCGGCTACGCCTATCAATTCCTCACCAGGATAGCCGTACTGGCTGATCTGGGCGAGCAGGACCTTCACGTTGTTGGCTTCTATCTTGCGAAGCGTATCACCGTGTACCTTCAGCCCGCCCTTGGCCCGCCGAAAGTACTGATCACGGGCATATAATTCATCCAGATCCGCACGCAGATCCAGGTCCGCTTTCTGCGTGAAGGCCTTCCGGCGTTTGGGGTATTTCTTGATAAATTTTTTCCAGCTTTTGGTCTCGTGCAGCGGCACAAATACTTCCTGCTGCTCGAGGTACTCCAGGCTGACACCTGCCTCTACCAGCTTTTCCAGGTAGTGCATGGTCAGCTTCTCATCTTCGGTCAGCATGGCGCAGGTGGCCGCATTGTAATAGTCTTTGGCAAAAGGACGGGACACAGCTGAAAAAGCCTTGCGGTAAGTTTCCAGGGCAGCGGCATAGTCTTTTCCCTGGATCAGGACTTCAGCCTGGTGGATGAGGGGGTGATAATCCTTTACGTAATCTGCTTTTGCGATCGCCTTATAGCCAAAGCCCGAACAGGCTAGTAACAGCAGCACAAGCAGATAAGCCTTCGCAAAGTGAGATTTTAATGGCAACGACATAGAGTTAAGGGTGTTAGCAGATAGAACATATTTTTAAGTAACGTTAATTTAAAGCCATTCGCATAGATCGTGCTGAAATCCTATCCGTTTATACCTGCTATGCTATGGCAGAGTTGGGGCAGCCGGCAAGTTTCTTCCGGCCCGGAGGGTGTTCGTGTCTTTAAAAAGACGCAGAATCCATCAAAAATTATCCAACTTTGTTTTTCTTCCTCAAGTAGATAATCAAAAGCTGTCTTACAGCAAAGGCCGCCAATTTTACGACTATGCATACGATCGAACCTTTTTACAACTGGCTGGAGCTGTATTCGGCTGCAGAGGATCCCCGCTCTCCGCTTTATGGCGCCGAGAATAGCCTCACCCACTATACCCATACCATTTACGGCTACTACATCCATCCGCAGTGGGACGACATCGAATCTGAAACTCTATACCTGAAGATCCTCTACACCGACTACGACAAAGCCTATACGATCATTGAGTTTATCGGCGAGTGGAACGATGCCGTCAACAACGACATCATGAGCCTGAAACGCAACATCATAGACCCCATGTTGCAGGAAGGTATAAAATACTTTATCCTGATCGGTGAAAACGTATTCAACTTTCATGGCTCCGAAGATGACTACTACGAAGAGTGGTTTGAGGATGTGGAGGAAGGCTGGATCGCTGCCATCAGCTTTCAGGACTTTGTTCTGAACGAAATGCGCAGCTACAACATTGACTCCTACATCAACTATGGCGGCACTCTGGATGAGGTGCACTGGCGGACCTACACGCCCAAACGGCTATTCAGCCTGGTGAACAGCATGATCCAAAAGCGCCTCGGCCCGTAAGAAACCGGGCATAAAAAAACAGCAGGCCTGCTGTGAGACCTGCTGTTTGAGTAAGGTATAGCCGGATTACTGAACTACAGCGGTAGTATCGTCTTCCGCTGCATCTTCCATGTCATCTGCTGCATCTTCTGTAGCATCTTCCATTTCTTCGGCGTTTTCTTCCGTTCTGTTCTCCTGAGCAGAATCGCATGAAGCGAATGTAAACGTAAAGAGACCGGCAAGCAATAAAAGATAAATTGGCTTTTTCATAAGTATAAAGTTAAGGTGTTGGTGGAACATGAATGGTTGAAAATCCAATATGCCCGGGCACCACCTGCTGCACCGTAGCATGCCAAGCAATACGCAGGTACTATCTATTAGTTTTGATATATATAAAAAAAGCACTCCGAAGAGTGCTTTTTTTACTTGGCCCGGTTGATACCGGAAAATGCCTCGGTACTGCTGTTGACTACTGGATCTGAGTAGAGTCAACTGGAGCAGCAGTTGTGTCAACTGGAGCAGAAGTAGTGTCAACTTCTGTCTCAACGCCTTCTACTGACTCTGTAGTTTCAACTTCAGTTGCAGTTTCTTCTGCAGTATTGCAAGAAGCGAATGCGAAAAGACCAGCAACGAATAGTAAACCAAATACCTTTTTCATGTTGTTTTGTTAGTTATGAAAATGAAGCTTCAAATATACGCAATATTTAAATATGTTAATATTTTCGAAACTTATTTTTTCTTAAACAAAACTTTTATCGGTACGCCTTCAAAGCCAAAGTGCTTCCGGATGCTGTTTTCCAGGTAGCGCGCGTAAGGCTCTTTCACATACTGGGGCAGGTTGCAGAAGAAGGCAAACGTAGGTTTGAACGTCGGCAGCTGCGTCACATACTTGATCTTGATGAACTTGCCCTTCACAGACGGTGGCGGATAACGCTCGATGTCCGGCAGGATCAGATCGTTCAGTTTAGAAGTAGGTATTTTGCGCGTTTTCTGCTCGTATACCTCCATGGCCGTCTCAATGGCCTTGTGTACACGCTGCTTGGTCACTACGGAGGTAAAGATCACCGGCACATACTTGATCGGTGCGATGGCAGCCAGTATCTTCTCTTCGAACTCTTTGGTCGAATTCGTATCTTTCTCTACCAGGTCCCACTTGTTCACCAGAATCACGATGCCTTTGCGGTTCTTTTCGGCCAGCGTGATGATGTTCACGTCCTGCGACTCCACCCCACGGGTAGCATCCAGCATCACGATGCATACATCGGCATCCTCGAGGGCACGCACGGAGCGCATCACTGAGTAGAACTCGATGTCTTCGCTTACTTTGCTTTTGCGGCGCAGACCCGCTGTGTCCACAATGATGAACTCCTTGCCAAAGGCGTTGTAACGCGAGTGTATGGCATCGCGGGTAGTGCCGGCAATGTCCGTCACGATATTGCGCTCCACGCCCAGCAGCAGGTTCACAAACGAAGACTTGCCTACATTCGGGCGGCCCAGCACGGCAAACCGAGGTATACCGGCATCCGGATCCTCCACGCCTTCATCCTTAAAGTGTTTTACGACCTCATCCAGTAGTTCTCCTGTTCCAGAGCCACTCTGCGACGAAACCGGGAAGATGTCTATACCTATACCCAGCGCATAAAACTCACCCATCTGGTGCGAGCGGGCGTTGGTGTCGGCTTTGTTGGCCACAATGTAGATGGGCTTATCGGTGCGGCGCAGCACGTTGGCAAACTCCTCATCCAGACCGGTCACGCCGGTTTCCACATCGACCATGAACAGGATCACATCGGCCTCGTTGATGGCCAGCTCTACCTGCTTGTTGATTTCTCCTTCAAAAATATCGTCGGACCCGTGCACATAACCACCTGTGTCGATCACAGTGTAGTATTTGCCGGTCCAGTCGCCATGGCCGTAGCTACGGTCGCGGGTTACGCCGCTCTCGTTGTCCATGATGGCCATGCGTTTGCCAATCAGGCGGTTAAAAAGGGTAGACTTGCCCACGTTCGGGCGGCCTACGATTGCAATGATGTTGGTTGACATCGAATAAAAATAAAATAGTTAAAGTGCCCCCGGAGCGCCTTGCCCCGAAGCTTTATGGTGCGCTATTCGCTGTAGCCGAAGCGGCGTAACAGCTTCTGGTCGGTTCGCCAGTTCTCGTTCACGCGCACGTATAAATCAAGAAAAATCTTTTTCTGGAAAAACTGTTCCATGTCCAGGCGGGCCTGGGTGCCTACTTTTTTGAGCGCCTCGCCTTTGTTGCCAATCACGATACCTTTCTGGCTTTTGCGCTCCACGCTGATCTCGGCACGGACACGGATGATCTCTTCCTCTTCCTTAAATTCCTCCACCACAACTTCACAGCTGTAGGGGATCTCTTTCTTATA
>NZ_JSYF01000194.1:0-4000 GCF_054824225.1 Pontibacter sp. HJ8 | reverse complement strand
TTCTCATAAGTTAGGATAGTTAAAAGTGTTACATAAAGGTTTGTCAGGGTGTAATCGGGTGTTAAAAATAAAAGCAGATGCATGACCAGTAGTTGATCCGGAGGCAGATACACGTCCCGTAAAATAACCTCATACGGTTTCGTTACTCTTAAAAATTATATTTTACAGATAAGTAGTAACACCTTTTATAGAATATTTGCTAAAATTCAGGAAAGAGACAGCCTGAACAGGCATCGGAATAGTACCAATACACTGTATGTTACAACACCAATGAAGGGTGCTCCCGCGCTGTATCAGAACTGCAAGCTGCGTGCTTGAAAAAGAAGAGAGGTATGGCTGGCCCCTGCCGGTGCGAATAAGGAGGAATAGGCCTGGTCATGATCGGAACGGCAGGTATACCTATACCTATAAACGGTGCCGGGTATTAAACAAAATGGAAGGCAGCTATCCTGGCAGTATGGACTGCCTGTGGATGAAAACAAAAAGATCGCCCTGTTGTAGCAGGGCGATCTTGTAGCAGGTCATTCTTGTTTCTGGGCATTTAGGAAATCAGGCCCCGTTGCAGGGCATATTTGATGAGCGTGGCCGTGTTGCGGGCTTTGGTTTTTTCGAGCAGGTTCTGCCGATGCGTTTCGATGGTGCGCTTGCTGGTAAACAATTTATCAGCAATTTCAGCATTGGTAAAGCCTTCTGCGATCAGCCCCAGCACCTCCAGTTCGCGCTTGGAAAGGTCGCGCTGATCGTCTGCCAGTATCGGCGTAATCGTTAAAGAAAGTGACTGCACTTTGCGCAGCAGGTCGAGCGAAACTTCCGAGCAGATATACCGGTTGCCCGCTGCCACCAACTGTACGGCACAGCATAGCTCGTCCTGGCCCGCATTTTTGAGTATATACCCCTGAGCACCCAGGTCCATCATTTTACTTACGTAGCTGTCATTGCTGAGCATCGAGAGCGCCAGCACTTTTACGTCCGGAAAATGTTCTGCCACATGCTGCGTCGTTTCGAAGCCGTCCTTCCCGGGCATACTGATATCCATCAGCACCACGTCTGCATGCACTGTGGAAAGCAGACTGATCAGTTCATCGCCACTGGCAGCCTCTGCCACCACTTTGATGGCTTTATTGTCCTGCAACAGCGCCTTGATGCCGTCCCGTACTATTTTATGATCATCCGTGATGATTATGTCTATCATTATATGCGTTTTGAAAAGAAGAGAGCTGGTAAAATTTCAGAAAATTCAACAGAAGCAGAGGCCTTTTAAAGTCAGAGCTTCCCGTAGTAAAACAAGCAATCCGTCTTCGGTCTTTAACCAGGTTAACAACCTTTGCAGCTCTTGTGTTTTTATGGATCTGCTACCGCGCTCAATGGAGAGCAATTTTCTTAATTTAAATCAGATGTCCAATTGCAAACCGGACATTCCCTGTTTATTGGCCTGTTCTGGGCATAAATCAGTATTCCTACACAATGACTATACGTATTTGTTACATACTTATCCAATTATATAATAGTTATGTTTGTATCCTATTGACTTTAAGTAAATTAGAATAATTTTTCACAAAAAGCGCCGGGTGAGAGCGAAACCACCGGCAGTACATCCGGCTGCTTTGGCAGGATTGGGTAAATAAACCTGAAAATCTTAGCGGATCAATGACTTTGTTGTATGTGCTTCAGGAATTAAGACGATCAAATATGTCAGTATCGATTCAGGAAATACCGGAGAGCATAGTCATTATATGCCACGGGGAGTTGGACCAGGGTGCAGCCGGATTGTTTGATGAAGCGATAGAAAAAGCCAAAGTAATGCCTCATCACAATATATGGGTGGATTGCAGCGGCATAACCTCTGTTTCAACGGCAGCCATGCGCACCATTCTTTCGTATCTTGGAAAAATTAACTCGCTTGGACTTAGCCTGGTTCTTTATAATTTGCAACCGGCAGTGCAGGAGAAACTGGAGCAGTCCGGATTGACCTCGGTCCTTCGCATACTCCCAGGCATCAAAGAGGCGTACCTGGAGCACAAGCACAGGTAAGCGGTAGGCTGATGCCTGACATGGCAGCCTGAGGCCGCATTGTTTGACGCCAAAAGCCTTTACTTATGAAAACATTCAACGTTACGATAACGACCCTGGAAGAGGGTACGATTTTAAAGTTTATCGGAGAACTGGACGCCAGTTCATCTGTTTATGCCGATCATGCACTGGAAGAAGCCATCGCCACCTCTACGGAATACGTACTGATTGACTGCAGCGAACTTATCTATATCTCCTCCGCCGGCCTGGGCGTACTGCTGGCCGCTTTCCAGGCCTGCAACATGAAGGAACTGCAACTGGTTATGGTGGATATGAAACCCAAGATCCGGAACGTGTTTGAGATTCTCGGCCTGGACCGCCTCATCAAGTCCGCCCCCAGCGTGGAAGAAGCAAAACAGCTGGTAATCAGGTAAACGCCCCGGATACATACAGGGACGATACCTTCAGATAAACACAAAAAAGGGGCCGCTATAAGCGGCCCCTTTTTCTCAAAATATACTTAATTAAAATTTACCTTTATCTGTCATAATCTTCGCGGTTGCCACGTCGCTCGCGTGAGAACAATCCACGGCTTTCGTTGTCTCTGTCGGATGAACCGTAGCTGCTGCTGCTTCTGCCGGAAGACGATCCGTAGTCAGAGCTGCCTCTGCCAGATGAACTGCCGTAACCCTGGGAGGAGCCATACCCGCCGGAGCTGCCCATGGAGCTGGTTCTGCCGGAGATTCCGGATTGAGAACTTCCCTGACCGTAGTCTGAACTGCCTCTTCCGTAGCTACCCTGGGAGCCATAGCCTCCCTGCGAAGATCCGCCGTAGCTGCCTTGGGAAGAACCGCCATAGCCACCCTGCGAAGAGCTACCGTAGCCGGATGTACCGGTGCTGCCATACTGTCCGCCGCTGAAGGGACCTCCGCCACTTCCGAATGAGCCGCCGCCCATGGAACCGCCGCCGCGGCTATAGTCAGAGTCACGCTGGGAGCCCATCGAGCTGCTGCCATAGCCGGAAGATGAGCCACCGTAGGAGCTGCCTCTTGTTCCCTGATCACCGCCCATAGAACCATAGTCACCGCCGCTCATAGAGCCGTAGCTGGATGATCCGCCGTAGCCGCCGCGTGAGCTATAGTTGGAACCGCCGAAGCCTGAACCGCTATACCCTCCCTGCGAACCGGAGCCGTAACCACCTGTTGAGCCACCGCCCATGGAGCCGGAACGGCCACTGTAGTTCTGGCTGCCGCCCATAGAGCCGGAGCCGCCGTAGCTGCTTTGTCCGGAGGAACCGTAGCCGGAAGATGATCCGCCGTAGCCACCTTGCGAGCCGTAGCCTCCCTGTGAACTGCCATAAGAACTTCTGCCGGATGAGCCATATTCCGAGCCACCTGAGCCATAATCTGAGCTGCCTCTGCCGGAGCTTCCATAGCTGCCCTGTGAGCCATAGCCTCCCTGCGAGGATCCGCCGTAGCTACCCTGGGAAGAGCCGCCATATCCACTTTGTGAGCCGGAGCCATAGCCTCTGCCATACGAGCTTCCGCTTCGCTCAGAACCATACGAACCGCCGCCGCCATAGCTGCTACCCTGCGATCCCTGGGAGCCATACCTTCCTAGCTGGGATTGCCCATACCCGGAGCCGCCCCCATAGGTGCTGCCTCCGCCGCCATAGGATGTCCCTCTGCTGTAATCGCCGGTGGCTGAAGAACCGGAACTATAGCCGCCTCTGTCATAATCGCCTGACTGAGATGATCTGCCCCCGTAATTTCTATAAGAGTTATCTCTGTCTCTATCATCATCGTCATCGCCACCTGTCACTCTTTCCCAGGCGTGGCTGATTGTATTGCCAATGCGGTCAAAAAAACCTCTTTCTTCATCCTGGGATTCACCGCGGTTGCGGTTATAAGATCCATAATCACTTTCATCGTAATTACGCTGATAATCTCTTGCCATAGCTTTATGATTTTAGTTGAAGTAATAAGAACAA
>NZ_JSYF01000193.1:0-1825 GCF_054824225.1 Pontibacter sp. HJ8 | reverse complement strand
TTCCAAACGATTGCGGGTAATGTAGTAGCGCCTCAAAGGGTTGTGGTGAGAGGCAATTACGCTCTTGCCGAATAAGTGGTGGCTTTGTGAGTTGCCAAGCTCATGGTATAGGAGCACACTGTTGTTGACAATGATTTTATACCCAGCCAGTCGGAGACGAAGGCAATACTCATGGTCGACGTAATCAATGAAAAAGTCTTCCCGGAAAGGGCCAGTTTTTATAAATGCATTGAGGTTGAGTAGGTTACCTGAAGTAATTACGATGTCTACCTCTTCCAGACCACTGCCTGCAGTTGCTGACGTGTCGGTTTGCTGTAAATATTTGGGCGCAATTATTCCAAGTTCCTCTTTGCCATAGATGTCACAAACCTCGAGTAGCCGCTCAATCATGTTGTCGCTGGCTTTACTGTCCTGGTCCATGGTGAGCAGCCAATCAAAACCTTGCTTTGCCGCTCGGGAAGCAGCCGTGTTCAGGGCTTTGGCAATGCCTTGGTTATGTGGAAGGTGAATGTACTCCACCTCATTAAACTCCTCTTCAACAGCCTTTCTCACAGCATGAGAGGGGCTCTCGGTATTGTCAAGCAGGTATAGTCTGTGTAACCGATGGGCATAGGTCCTGATGTTTTCAAGCACATCCTCTTCCGGTTGATACAAAACAACTACTCCAGCTACTTTTCCAAACATGGCATCAAGTATTTAAAGGAAATCAACTTCTTCTAGCACTGCTTAAATTTAACTTATACCTTAAACTTCTCAGACGAAGGGAGCCTCGAAAAAAATGAGTACTGCGGGTATCGCCTGTAAAATACATAGTATAGCAATCCAGTAATAAGGCTTTCAGTAACCAGGATACTCCAGGCTGTACCTATTGCCTGGTACCTGGAGGCCAAAACGAAGTTCAGGAGTACGTTTGCTGCAGCACCAATACTCACGATTGTCGCATATGATTTGTTGAACCGGAACGCGAGCATGGTTTGCGCCACAGGGATGTTCAGTGCAGCCATCAATGGAGCAAAGGACATAATCCTCAATACCATGGTTGCCTCACTGTGATATTCACCCGAAACCAGGTAAACAATGAAATCAGCAAGAAAGAGAACTCCCAACGACAAAGGTAGGAAAGTCAGTAGAACTAACTTGAATATTTTCTGCAGGAATACTGCCAGTTGTTCAAAAGGCTGCTGGGCAAGCAAACAGATTCTAGGATACACTACCTGATACAGTATAACAGCAAACGTTCTCATTATCATGAACACCTTTTCTGCGATACTATAGTAACCAAGTATCAGAGGAGTTGCGAAGACGCTAAGAATTAACACATTGCTGTTGTTGGCTATGGTTACCGTAATGGTTGATACAAAGATGCTCCATCCATCTGCAAGTTGCCTTTTGATTTGTGTCAGCTCAGGTAAGCGGAAGCTAAGCTTGAATTTGCAAAAGACTATAGCAAAGCTCAATATGCCGCCCAATATGGTGCTGGAACCATTTATGAGGTTCACAATCAGGTAATCGTTGGCCTCTTTGACAAAAACAAAAATGCCAATCGCATACAAGGCTCTGGTCATAATGTTGATGTAGGTGATGTACCTCATCTTTTCAACACCCTGAAAGAACCAGATTGGCTGAAGCAATTGCCCAATCACGATGGGGAAGCTGTACAACACAAGGAGCCTAAATGTACTGAAGGCAGGTATAAAAATGACAGCAAGAGCAAGAAAGCAGGCAGAAGCGAGCAGCAGAATTGTTTTTGTTACAATAACCTCTGAAAAGATGGTGGATATAAGTGACTTATCATCTCTGTTGACAGAGATATCTTTTGTTGCCG
>NZ_JSYF01000192.1:0-4924 GCF_054824225.1 Pontibacter sp. HJ8 | reverse complement strand
CCTATACCTATACCTATACCTATACCTGCTGCCCGATTCGGACAGGTCGTGACCTGCCCCTGCAAGAATTGCCTATACCTAAGTCTTCTCTCCTTCCAGCTCAATTAATTCCGAATATTTCTGAGGCGCGAACGGAGAGAGATAGCGCAGCTATGAAAAGTTTGAAAAGATTGATTGCTCCAAATCCTCTTTCTCTCTGGAGCAATCGCCCCTCGTTACTCTACTCCTCCTGGTTACAACTTTGATGATTAGCCCCTCTGTTAATACCCTGACCCTTGTTTAGACTTCATCCCTACAAGATGAAAGTTAAAATATGTTAAAATCAATTAATAATTTTCTATATACATATCTCCTTTATATATTAGCTTTCGATCTTACTGCTACTCCATCAGCCTGGCTGCTGTCTTACACCCTCCCATTTCTGCTGAGCGGTTCTGCTGCTTAAGGAGTTACGCTGCACCTTTTACATCCGGAATAACGCTTTGTTGCACCTGGTGCCATACCTATCACTATACCTGGTAACCTTGATCGTATGAAAAAAAATTTAATGCTGGCAATACTGTGTTGCCTGACCTGCTTTGCCTCTTTTGCGCAGGCACCTCCTCAACCAAATGCACTGACAGGTACTGTCAAAGGTATAGTTTCGGACTCCACTACGCAGGCGGCGCTGGGTTATGTGACTGTCACCTTGCAGGAAGCCGGAAAGAACCAGGCTATCAAAAGTACTTTCACAAAAGACAACGGCTCGTTTGAGCTGACCGGCCTGCCCGAAAAACCATACCAGCTGGTCCTCTCCTACGTGGGCTACAAGACCAGGACCCTGCCACTTCCAGCCTTTACTTCTTCTACCATCGACCTGGGCAAACTGACACTCGTCTCATCGGCCAAGCAGCTAAAAGAGGTGCAGGTGGTGACAGAGAAACTACTGGTAGAACAAGACATCGACAAGATCACTTACAACGTGGATGCCGACCCGGAAAGCCAGACCCTGACCGCCCTGGACATGCTGCGCAAGGTGCCCCTGCTCACGGTTGACGCCGACGACAACATCAAGCTCAACGGCAACAGCAACTACCGGGTGCTGATCAATGGCAAAACTTCCTCCCTGTTTGTGCGCAGCCCCAAAGATGTGTTCCGGAGTATGCCGGCCAACACGATCAAGAGTATCGAAGTGATCACCAATCCTCCTTCCAAGTATGAAGCAGAAGGAGTTGGCGGTATCCTCAACATCATCACCCACAAGAAAAACATTGGCGGCTACAACGGCTCCGTCAATTTAGGAACAGGCAGCCCGAAAGGAACCAACTTCGGAGGCTACCTGACAGTCAAGACCGGCAAGTTCGGCTTCTCCGGATACTTTGGAAGAGGCTCGCATTACAGCCCCACCAGCAGCAGCAATTTGTTCCGGGAAGACAAGATACGCGAGAACACGCTGGAGCAGCTCGGCGAAAGCTTCAGTAACAACACCTTCCAGTATGGCAGCGGTGAGTTCAGCTATGAGATGGACACGCTCAACCTCTTCACGGCCAACTACAGCATGAACTTAAGCACCGGAAGCAACAGCTCTACCCAGCTGGCAGAACTTCGGAATACATCCGGTGTGCTTACCCAGGCCTACAGGCGCCTGAACAGCGGCACACACAAGTGGCAGGGCAGCGACTTCGGAGCAGACTACCAGCGCACCTTCAAAAAGAGCAAAGAGCAACTCTTCACGCTCTCCTACAGGCTGAACAACGGCGGCAACGGAAGCGCCACCGACTTTACGCTGCTGCCCCTGCTCAACTACCATAGCCAGGTAAGCCAGACCGATAACGACGGCACAACAAGGGAGCATACCCTGCAGGCCGACTATGTGCAACCGATCAAAAAACAAGCCCTGGAGCTGGGCGTCAAATCGATTTTCCGACTCAGCAACAGCGACTATTTCTACAGCAACCGCGACCCGGAAACAGGCAACTTCGTGCAGGACCCGAGCCTGAGCAACAACTTTGACTACAGGCAGGATATCTATGCTGCCTATACCTCTCTCAGCCTCAAAAAAGGCGACTGGGGACTTAAAACCGGTGCGCGACTCGAAGAGACAAAGGTAGATGCCAACTTCAGGTCTTCCGGCACCGTCGCCTCCCAGGATTACTTCAACCTGATTCCTAACATTACGCTGTCGCGCAAGCTCAAAGGCACCAGCACGATGCGGTTGTCCTATACCCAGCGCATCGAGCGCCCCAGCCTCTACTATCTCAACCCCTACGTCAACCAGGTCGACCCGAGGAACATCAGTTATGGTAACCCGGAACTGGAAGCAGCCACCAACAACGTCTTTACGCTGGCCTACAATACCTTTGTGAAAGGCTCTTCCGTAAACGCCAGTGTCTTCCACAACTACACCAACAGCTCCATCCAGAGCTATACCACGCTGGGTGCCGATACCGTGGCCCGCACCACTTTCGATAACATTGGCCGCAACAAGACCTATGGCGTCTCCGTGAGCGGCAACACGACGCTGTTCAAAAAGCTGAGCCTGAACCTAAACACCTCCGCCGGTTACGTGCAGCTCACCAGTATGATCGACGGCCTGCCCCAGAACAACGAGGGTTTCACCTACAACGTGTTTGGCTACTCGAGTTACCGCTTTGAGAAAGGCTGGCGTGCGAGCGGTAATATCGGCTACAACTCCTCCCAGATCAGGCTCCAGGGCCGGTCAGCCGGCTACATGTGGAACAGCTTCTCGGTGAACAAGCAATTCCTAAAAGACAACAAAGCCAGTATCAGCCTTTCGGTGAACAGCCCGTTCCAGAAGAGCCGCCGCCAGTTCAGTGAGATAAATGACCCCAGATTCAGCCAGACACAGGAGTCCTACTATCAGATGCGCCGCTACAACGTATCGTTCAACTACCGCTTCGGCAAACTGAAAGGCGATATCGCCCGCAAAAAGCGCGGCATCAAAAATGATGATGTCAAGGCCGGTGAGCAGAGCGGCGGCGCAACCAATTAAAGCTATATCTGCAGGAGGAGGTCCCTGAACAGGCACCTCCTCCTGCAGGTATAGCTTCCACCTGACACCAGATAAAGTCCGGGCAGAAGGAAGGACGTCAGTCCGATAAGAATCATATTCTGTAGCTTTCTTCAGGATATCCGTTCTGGCAGCAAGTATGGACTGAAGGTCAGCCTTCGAAATGAAAGTTTCAGATTTTTGTCATAAGGTTAACGCGTCCACAAACACTTTTATTAAAGTAGAAAAGCCATGCAAAAGACCTTCCTCCTCCAGATTGTGCCCATCGGTGTTGTGTGCTTCCTTTTGTTCGGATTTGCCAGCTCACCTTCTTTGAACAGATCTGAGCAACCTACGGCCGACAAAGTACTCCTGGAAGTCTACAAAAAGCTTGAAAGCCTGAAAACGCTCCAGTATAGCTACCAGCTGGAGCTCAACTACTCCTCTGAAAACTATAAGAACACCGTCTCGGGAACTTCTTTTATAGAGTTTGCCGCCACCGACCCCATTTTAGGTTTTAAGTACCAACTGGAAAACGAGGGCTCTAAGCTGATCTACAATGGCACTGAAAGCTTTGTCTTAGACAAAAGCCAGAAGACGATGAGCCTTAACCCCAATCCAGCATTCAAATATTTCGCAGGGCTAACGCCATTCTACAATTCTATGGTGACGCTCAGGAAGGCGCTACCTGCCGTCCTGGCTGATAAAGACATACACAAAAGCCTGTCCGACACGAGCATTGCCCAGCAAGACGTATACCTGGTCAAGTTGGTGCTCAACCAGAGAGCTATTGAGCGGTTGGGCGGATTCTCAGAGCTTGGGGTTGATAGGAAAGTCACCTACGCGATCCTGGTAGACAAAAGCAGCTACCTGCCCGTGCAAATCATCCAGGGCAACAACGTAAACAATGATTTTGCCCGAACCGTTTTCAGCCAGGTGACGACCAATCCTGCCAGCCCCTCCGAGCTGTCGTGGTACTATTCCAGCTACACTGATGAATTCAGCTTAACACAAAAGAAACCGTTAGTGCCTCTGGCACTGCGCGCTGCTGCCCCAGACTGGCAGCTTCCCCTGTTTGGCAGCAGCGAATCTTTAAAGCTGAGTCAGCTAAAAGGGAAGGTCGTACTGCTGGAGTTCTGGAACAAGAACTGCGGGTACTGCATTTCGGCTGTTCCTAAACTGAACGCCATAACCGGAAAATTCCGGCACAAGAATTTTATGGTTTTAGGGATCAATCTGCATGACAAAAAAGAAGATGTTGACAACTTTTATAGCAGAAACAAGCCCGGTTACCAAACCGTGCTGGAAGGCGGAAAAGTTGCGGAAGCGTATGGTGTTGGTTTTTATCCCGTGGTTGTTCTCCTGGACAAGCAAGGCAAAGTAGTATACACAGGCGGTATAGATGAACAGGTATTAGGGAAGCATATTCAGGAGGCATTAAAGCAATAAGGCGCAGAAATTAAGCTGTTCACAAAGCATTCGCTCACACTGTACCTTCGCCTGTACAAGCACGTTAAAGGAAATTTGGATGTATGAAAACAGGGATTGCTTCTTTTATAGTCGGTATGGCAGGGTTAATCGTCATTACCTATTTCAACTTCCAGGCTAACCTGAGTTACCAGGCGGCTGAGGAGTCCGAAAATATGATTAACCTGTATTCGATGAGCCAGTCTACCAGGGCAACCTTGTTTGTATTCGAAACCGTGGGAGTCGTACTCGGGGTTCTGTCCTTTCAGAGATACAAAAGCAAAGTAGGGCTCCTGGGAATGGGAATCAGCACCCTATGCCTCATTCTCTTATACAATCTATTTTAGGGCATCCGGTCTTAAAATTTACGGAAACCTGATCCTAAAACTATCCGGTATACAGCATGCTTTCCGCCGGCCATTTGTTACTTTAGCGTATCCGAAAGCCTGCACACACAACAAGCGCAAC
>NZ_JSYF01000191.1:0-12292 GCF_054824225.1 Pontibacter sp. HJ8 | reverse complement strand
TCGTGTAAACTTCTTTCTCTCTATAGGTATCGGAATGCTATCCTACCCATACCTATTATATATAGTGTGAGTTATTCTCCTACAAATTGATCCTTATAATTAGGTATGGCATCTATAATAGGTATACCTTCTGGTTAGGCAGCGATCAGCCGACACCTTTTTATAATGACTTTCTACTTTAGACCACAGCTGCGGCTACATAATCCTGCAAATAGGAAAAGCGCTCTGTCAGTTTTCCGCCTTTGGCTATTGTGGCCCGCTCCAGCATACCTCCTTCATCCTGATTAAAGAACTGCGGAAATACGAAGTCTATTATATGGCGTCCAAAGTCGCGGGAAGCATTGCGCGGCAGTTCGCAGGGCAGGTTGTCTACGGCCATTATGGTGATGTTTCCTTTCCGGCTATAGGCGGCCTCCTGTTTGCCGGACTCCGGGTTGTAATCATAGGCAGGCTCTGTAATCGTAGTAGAGCGTGTGGTGGTAGGTATAGAACCATCTACATCGCAGGTGATATCGGCGATGGTATCAATTTTGAAATCGGGTTGGCGGGTGTCTTCTTCTGAGAAAAGCTTGGGAGCACGGGGATCCCAGTAGGCACAGGCCAGGAGCAGATCGGTTACCCTGGTAAATTTTCTGAAAGTAGACTGGTACAGGTGTGGGTTGGCATAAAAGTCGGGGGAGTCCCATACCTCTACATCCGGACGCGTATTGTAGTCGCCTGAATGCAGCTGGGCGTAGACCGGCTCTTTGAACTGCTTGTAGAGGTAGTCGAATACGCTTACTTTCCGGATGCCCATTTTGTTAAGCACTTCCATGGCGCCCCCGGCCACGCGGCCCCCACCGGTTACGGCGATCTTGATGGGCGGAAGCTTTACCTTAAAGTATTCTTCCTGCATGTCCTCCATCTCGTGGCACAGGTAAGCCGGCTTCAGGTCGAAGAGATCCCACTTTTTGCCATAGGTCAGTATACCATTATAAGCGCCTACGATTCCGGCATACCTGCCAAAAGCCACCACCCGCTGCCCCTGGGCATTGGTCAGCAGCTCGTAGTCTATCATCCTGATATTTTTTTCGAGTATGGCACGCAGCAGCTTGGCGTTATGCGGCTGCTTCTTTATCGTGTGCGAGAAGAAGAAATAGGTCTTGCCCGGGATCAGCTGGTCTATGGGCACTTCCTTCACTCCCATCAGCACGTCACAATCGTTCAGGTCCTGCTGCAGTGGTATGTTCAGCTCCTCATACTCCTTGTCTGTAAAGCAACGCACATCGCTGGGCTGCACCACTACCTCTGCATCCGGAAATTCCTGCATGGCTTCCACACACTTCTTAGGCGTGAGCGGCACCCGCTTGTCTACCGGTACTTTGCCTTCTTTTATGATCCCGATCTTAACTTTATTCATCTATGCCTGTTTCTGAATTGTTCCTTCTGATTTTGTGTTGGCTTGTCTGGGAGAAGCCGGGTGCTATACCTTCTATATTATATTATAGGTATACCTTTATAGTAAGTACCAGCACGTTCTGGCCACCTGCCACATGCAGAACTATTTAGCTTTCATGCTTCAATATAATAAACAATTACTATTACTTTTGTAGAAAATATTGAAAGAGAGCCCCGGCTTGTCTTCCACTGGAAAGTTAAAACCCAAAAATTCCCAATCAATACTTCATCAATATGATACTTAAAACAAAACCTGCTGATACTTTTAAGGAGCGCCACAACGGCCCGGACAAAGAGCAAATGCAGGACATGCTTAAAACCATTGGGGTAAACTCACTGGATCAACTGATTGAGGAGACCGTACCGGCCGCCATTAGACTAAAAAAGCCGCTTAACCTGCCAAAGGCGCTTTCTGAAAGAGATTTTCTGAAGAAGTTTGGAGAGATCGCCAGGAAGAATAAGGTATACAAGTCGTATATCGGTCTGGGTTACAACGACACCATCATGCCTCCGGTAATCCTCCGTAACATTATGGAGAACCCGGGTTGGTATACTGCTTATACGCCTTACCAGGCAGAGATCGCACAAGGTCGCCTGGAGGCACTGATCAATTACCAGACCATGGTCATGGACCTGACCGGTATGGAAATTGCCAACGCATCCCTGCTCGACGAAGGCACAGCCGCTGCCGAGGCCATGGGTATGTTCTACGCGCAGCGCAAAGGCGCCCGCAAAAACGCCACCCGCTTCTTTGTATCGGAGCAGGTGCTGCCACAAACACTGGACGTACTGCTATCACGTGCTACGCCACTCGGCATTGAGCTGGTGATCGGTGACCACCGTGAGGCCAACCTCGAAGATGAGACCCTGTTCGGTGCAATCGTGCAATACCCGGCTGCGGATGGCGAAGTATTCGACTATACCGACTTTATTTCAAAGGCACACGCACAGGACATCCTGGTAGCGGTTGCTGCTGATATTCTTTCCCTGACCCTGTTGACACCTCCGGGTGAAATGGGCGCTGACGCAGTAGTAGGTACTACCCAGCGTTTCGGCGTACCGATGGGTTTTGGTGGTCCGCACGCAGGTTACTTTGCTACAAAGGATGCCTTCAAGCGCGTGATCCCGGGCCGTATCATTGGTATCTCGGTAGATGCAGCCGGTAACAAAGCCTACCGCATGGCCCTGCAGACTCGTGAGCAGCATATCCGCCGCGAGAAAGCAACCTCCAACATCTGTACCGCGCAGGTACTGCTGGCAGTTATCGCCGGTATGTACGCGGTATACCATGGCCCGCGCCGCCTGAAATACATCGGCCTGAACACGCACGCGCTGGCGCAGCAACTGGAAAAAGGACTTGCTTCACTGGGTTTTGAGCAGCTCAACAAGCAGTATTTCGATACGCTGAAAGTAGCCGTTGAGAGCGCTGCCCTGAAAGACGCCGTACGTACGGAGGCGGAAGCAGCCGGCATCAACTTCCATTATGGAACAGAAAACTACCTCACCATCTCCCTGAATGAGAACACAGACCTGGCAGATGTGAAAGCTGTACTGGCCGTGTTTGCGAAAGTAGCAGGTAAGTCAGCGGAAGTATTAGGTATAGACGAGCTTCCGGAAGATACGGAGATCACCTGGTCTGACAGCCTGATCCGTAAGAGCGACTACCTGACGCACGAAGTATTCAACAAGCACCACTCGGAGCATGAGATCCTGCGTTACATGAAGTACCTCGAGAACAAGGACATCTCCCTGGTACATTCCATGATTCCGCTGGGCTCCTGCACCATGAAGCTGAACGCTACGGCCGAGATGATTCCGGTTACGTGGCCGGAGATTGGTCAGCTGCACCCTTTCGCTCCTGCTGACCAGACATTGGGTTACAAGCAGATCTTTGCGGACCTGGAAGCCTGGCTGTGTGAGATCACCCGTTTCGATGCTGTTTCGCTGCAGCCGAACTCGGGTGCACAAGGCGAGTATGCGGGCCTGATGGTGATCCGTGCGTACCACGAGTCACGTGGCGACCATCACCGCAACATTGCCCTTATCCCATCATCGGCACACGGTACCAACCCGGCTTCGGCTGTGATGGCCGGCATGAAAGTAGTGATTGTGAAGTGCGACGAAAGAGGCAACATCGATGTAGCCGACCTGCGTGCCAAAGCAGAGCAGTATAAGAATGAGCTATCCTGCCTGATGGTGACGTACCCATCCACGCACGGCGTGTATGAGGAGAGCATCATCGAGATCTGCAAAGCGATTCATGAAAACGGTGGCCGTGTATACATGGACGGAGCCAACATGAATGCCCAGGTAGGCCTTACTTCTCCGGCTCATATCGGTGCGGACGTATGTCACCTGAACCTGCACAAGACTTTCTGCATACCGCACGGTGGCGGTGGTCCTGGTATGGGCCCGATCGGTGTAGTAAAAGACCTGGCACCGTTCCTGCCTGGTCACGCGGTCGTAAATGTGGGCCATGAAAAAGCGATCAATGCGGTATCTGCAGCGCCTTGGGGTTCTGCATCCATCCTGCCTATTTCTTATGCCTACATCGCCATGATGGGCGGCGAAGGCCTGACAGAAGCTACCAAAGTAGCGATCCTGAACGCCAACTACATCAAAGCACGCCTGGAAGCACACTATCCGGTACTGTACGTAGGAGCTAATGGCCGCTGCGCACACGAAATGATCCTGGATTGCCGTGAGTTCAAGAAAGCAGGTGTGGAAGTGGAAGATATTGCCAAGCGTCTGATGGACTATGGTTTCCATGCGCCTACTGTATCGTTCCCGGTAGCAGGTACGCTGATGGTAGAGCCAACGGAGTCAGAAGCACAGGAAGAACTGGACAGATTCTGCGATGTGATGATCTCGATCCGGGAAGAGATCCGTGAGATCGAGGAAGGCAAAGCAGACCAAAAAGAGAACGTGCTGAAGCATGCGCCGCATACCCTCAAGGTGGTGATGGTAGAGAACTGGGATCGTCCTTACTCCCGTGAGAAGGCAGTATTCCCGATGGCATACCTGCGCGACAACAAGGTATGGCCAACCGTTAGCCGCATCGACAGCGCCTACGGTGACCGCAACCTGGTTTGCTCCTGCGCTCCCATCGAGTCATACAACGAACAAAATCAGGAAATGACAGCAGTAGGATAAGCTCCTGCCGTATACCCTGCAAAGGCTGGCTCTCTCACGAGAGCCGGCCTTTTGTTTTTTAGACTGCAGTAAACCTGCCTGGCTCCTGTTCTCTTCCAGACGCAACGTACCATCTATCCCTGCAAAAGCGTATACCTTCTAAAGTTTTCAAAAATTAAACGCAGGCATGAATACCAGGCAAAATACTCCGGTTCGCACGACAGGCAGGCTCTCACTTATCCTTGTGTTTCTCCTCGGCTTCAACAGCTGCTTACCTTCCATTCGGGCCACAAGCGCGTTTGACCGGAATGCCAGCTTTCAGGTATACCGTACTTTTTCTATCCTGGAGCCGGAAGCAGCTGGCACCAGCGCCAACCCTACGGCATTCGAGCCCTTGCTGGACAGGCGGGTGCGGGATGCCGTGGCATCCGAACTGGTCAAAAAAGGACTGACGCCGGACGCTGAAAGCCCTGATCTGCTCATCGCGTATGATGTAGCCGTCGCGCAGGACACCAACCTGGTCCGGACAACGACGGATGCGCCCGGCCTGGGTTACAGCTATTGGTACGGCTACCGCTACAACTATATCACTACCGGCTTTCCCGGCTACCGAAGCACAGATGCGTATCCGGTGGGCACGCTGATCATCGACCTGATCGACTCACGCTCCAACGAACTGGTATGGCGCGGCTGGGCCGAAGGAGAGATCGACGCCGCGCAGACGGAAGTAAAAAAGATTCGGCGTTCTATCGCATCCATCCTGGCACAATATCCGCCGGGTGGGACAGCCAGGTAAATTCACCGCGTCCGCTACAGTTTATAAGAAAAAGACAGGCCGCTGTAATAGTTGCGGGGTGCGGCCGGCTGAAAGTAGCGCCCGCCAAAGGCATTCAGGTCATTGCCCAGGCTATACCGTTGATCGGTCAGGTTCTCTGCCCCTGCAAATACATCCATCCGGAAATGACGCCCCAACTCACGCTTCCACCCCAGCCGCGCACCGGCTACAAAATAGGCTTTTGCATACACGGTGTTTTCATCCGTAAGCGGAATCTCATCGACATAGTTGGCCGTCAGGTGAAGGTACCCACCGAATCGGGTGGCCAGATCCAGTCCGGCGGTGAGGGTATGCGGCGCTACGCCCGTCAGTTTGTTGCCGCTCAGGTCTGTCTCATCTTTCTGATAATCCCGGAACCGGAAGTGGCTGTAGGTATAGCTGCCCCATACCTTGAGAAGGCTTACAGGCTTATTTGCATCTTCCAGTAAGGTATAGCCGGCAGCCGCTTCCAGTCCGCTTTGCGTAGTAGCGCCCACATTCCGGAAGACGGCTATACTGGACAAGTCCTGCCGGCTGGCAATGGTCTCGCGCAACCTGAAATGAAACGCCACCACATCGAAGCTTAGCTTCTGTCCCAAGGTATAGCCCCGGATCCCTGCCTCATAATTAACGCCTTTTTCGGCCTCCAGCTCCTGGTTCAGCACCCCGTCGGAGGTAAGTAACTCTTCCTCGCTTGGCGGCGAGAAACCGGAACTGATACTGCCGTGCACCGATACCTGCCCGGACAGCTGCTTCAGCAGGGCGATCCTGGGCGAAAGCACGGCATTGAAATCGCGGGAAAACTGGTACGCTTCTCCACTGGTTGCCTGCCGCAGCCTTGTGATCTCATACCGTGTATCATTCAGGCTAAGCGCTGCCGTAGCGATCCAGCCATCCGGGAGCATGAACTCGGCCTGCGAAAACAGCAAACCGGTTTTGGCTAGTACTTCATCATCGGTGCGCAGTGAGTCCGGTATACCTTTGTTGTTGTCATAGGTGCGGGAGACCTCGAAGCCCCGCTGGTATTCTCCTCCGAAGGTGACCGTTGTGCCTACGGCACCCAGGTTGGTGTTGAAGACAAAACGGCTGCGTCCGCCATACTCCTGGTTGTTGTTGCGCTCATAGTCCGTGTTGAAAGGATGGTCCCGGAACCGGAAAAGGCCATACAGGGCAGTGGTGTTTTTCCATTTATCACTGAACCGGTATTCCTGCGACAGTCCCACGTTCACACCTTTCTGGTTCATGGAAGCGTTCTGCACCACGCTGCCGAACATCCCGCCACGCGCCTGCCGTGGGTCCTGTTCATACTGCTCCTGTGTCAGTCCGCCGGGCAGCTCGTAGTACAGGTCCGAATACAGGATATTGGCGCTTATGGTGCTTCTGTCGGAAGGATAAAAAGAGGAAGTCAGCAGCAGCGTCTCCCGGTCCATACCTGATTGTTCCCGGTAGCCGCCATAGCGTTGGCGGGTGTACTGCACCAGCAAATTACTCTTTTCGGTGCCCGAACTGGCGCTGGCGGTATACCGCTGCAGCCCGAAAGAACCGATCGTTGTACCTGCCTGCAACACCTGCTCCCCCGGAACAGCCCGGCGCGGCTCCAGCAGCACCGTACCCCCTGTCCCTGCTCCGTAGATACTTCCCGTAGGTCCTTTCAGTATTTCTATCCGGCTGCAATTGGCCGCATCCAACAGGTTCAGGTTGGTGATGCCATTGGCCTCTGTCAGCGGTATCTCCCCTAGGTATACCTTCACGTTGCGTATGCCGTAAGGGGAACGCAGGCTGCTGCCCCGGATGGACAGGCGGTAGCTGGCAGTCGCTCTTTCTTCCATCCGAACCCCGGGCACTGTATTGACGGCCCGCACCAGCGAGCTTTCATCAAAGCGCTGCAGCACTTCGCTTTCGATCACACTCAGGGCACCGGCAGTCTGCAGCAGGGGGCGGTTGCTCTCATAGCCGTTTACCACCACTTCCGACAAGGCCGAGAGGACAGGCTCCAGCAGCACCTGCCGTTCTATACCTGGTTGTGTAGGGCTGAGGTATAAGGTATCCGGCTTATACCCGATGTGGGTAACCAGCAGGATCGTAGCTGATGCTGGCACTTCCAGCGAAAACCGGCCCGAGGCTGTGGTTGAAGTTTGTTCTCCGGTATTGGCTGTGATGGTGACGCCTTCCAGAGGTTGCTTTGTTTGGGCATGGAGGACCTTTCCGGTTACCTGCTGTTGCGCAAAGCCTTTTTGTGGCAGGAGGAGGAGAATGGTTACTGAAAAACAGAGGGACAGGAGCAGTTTCGAATTCATGTATGCAAGTTGGCTGCTTAGAAAACGAGGGGCAACCTTCAAGGGTTAAAATTTTTATAAGCTCCTTCTGAGCAAGCCAATTCTGATCCGCTGCCGCAATCGCTCCTGTGATCCGGTTAAAGGGGAATATGCTACAAACGCCTCCCCGTCAAACCTGTTAAGTAGAGACACAAGTAGCAAGACGTAAGACACAAGATCTCTTCAAACGTACGACTTTTAAGATCAATGCCTTACAGCAGCATCTAACACAAAAGAGCAAAAAAATTACTTCTGCTACTTACTTCCTCCCCGGAGCGAACATCTTCATTTTTTCAGATAGTGGCTGTTTTATTGATGCCTCCTATACGCTTCCGGCAGCTGGACATGGCTTTGGAGTGGAATGGCTCCTAAAGTAAAAAAGCTCCGACAGAAACTGCGGAGCCTTTCCATACTATGAAAGCTAATGAAATCTTACTTCTTATCTGATGCGGGTTCTTACTTAATTCGGAACTCGGTTCTTCTGTTCTGCTGGTGTTCCTCTTCCGGGCATTGCACGCCATCCGTGCAGCTGTTTACCAGCCTGGTCTTACCGTATCCTTTGGCAGTCAGTCTGCTGCTGGCAATTCCTCTGGATATCAGGTAATCTACTGCAGCTTGCGCTCTGCGCTCCGAAAGCAACTGGTTATACTTGAGGCTTTCGCGGCTGTCGGTATGTGAGCTCAGCTCCATTTTCACCGTTGGGTTCGCCTTCAGCACCTCAGCTAGTTTGTCCAGCTCCCTGGCCGCATCCGGGCGGATATCCCACTTATCCAGGTCGTAGTAGATATTTTCCAGCACAATCGCGACATCTTTTTCGTCTCTGTCGAACACAAGCGCTACCTGCACGGTATCTCCTGCTGTGGTTGGGACGGTCACCTGCGTATTCTGGTTCAGGTACCCTTGTTTAGTACCTTGCAGCGAGTAAGAATTGCCTTTGCGACCATCCATAAAATACTGCCCCTTCCTGTTCGTCATAACTGTCGTTGTGTCGTTTAGGTTCTGTTGCGATATGACGAGCTGCACCTGCGGCAGCACCACCTGCACCGTTCGCTTCTTCTCGTTCTGCTTCCGCTCCAGCGTTGTTACAGCCAGCACAACGGGTTTCTGCAATATTTTAAAGCTGAAAATGTCATCTGTCCCATCTGCTGCGTCGCGGTTAGAAGAAATCAAGCCTGTTTCACCATCTTCGTGGAACATGATGCCATAGTCATTTTTGGAAGAGTTAACCGGGAAGCCCATGTTTTTGACAGCTGTCCAGGCAGCATGCTTGCCTTCTGCTGAGAAAATATCCAGACCACCCATACCTGCATGACCATCCGAAGAGAAAAACAGTTTACCACTTTTATCGATGTACGGGAAACTCTCACGGCCAGCAGTATTGATGAGTATACCTGCATTTACAGGCTCTCCCCAGCTGTCATCAGCCTGGCGCATGGAGTAATAAATGTCTGTCTCCCCAACGCCTCCAGGCATATCGGACACAAAGTACATGATCTTGCCATCGGGCGAAAGTGCCGGATGCCCTACTGAGTACTCGGCAACATTGTTGTAGGTGAATGGCTTGATATCAGCCCAGGCAGTTCCCCGCTTCTGGGCCGTGAAGATCTCCAACCGGTTGATGTACTCCTTTGCCTGCCCCGGATTTTCTACCCAGCTTGTCGGGTCTACGTTGCCGTGGTTTCGCTTCTGCACCAGGTGGGTCCGGGTAAAATACAGCACTTTGCTTTGTTCATCGGCAGAAGCTGTCGCGTTGTGGTACTGCTCGTTGATCATTTCGCTCAAGGCACTTGGGGCTCCCCAGTTCCCCTGGTTGTCTTTGCTGGCCACGTACAGCTGCAGGTAAGGTCTGCCTGTCCAACCATAGGTATTGGCTGCGCCACTGCCTTCGCCACGATCGGAGGTGAAAATTATGTTGGGTCCGAAGCTGGCCGGGCTGAAGTCTGAGAAACCCTTGGCATTCAAGCCTTTCAGCTGCTGCACTTCTGCTACCGGCAGTTGCGCCATCCAGCTCATGGCTTTGTCGCAGGCTTCCATGTAGGCCTGTGCACGCTCCTCCATGTCGGGTACCTCATCTGCCCACAGCATAAACTGCGCTTTGGCTTCTTCGTACTTGCCATTGCTGCGAAGTGCTTCGGCATACTGGTAGATGTTCCTTGGATCACGACCCGGCATAGCGACTACCTGTGCATACCATTTCTCTGCTTCCACCGTGCGGCGGGTCAGGCGGTATGAGTCGGCTATACGCTCTGCGGTCAGTAAGTCCGGCTTGCGCTTGGCAGCGGCTTTCTGGTATTGTTCCAGCGCCAGCGCAAATTCATATTTCTCGTAGTGTTTGTTCGCTTTCCGGAGCTCCTGCTGCGCCTGTGCGGCAGGGGCAAAACCCAGCATAACTGCTAATAAGAGGTATAAGGGGGTATATTTGATATTCATATGCAGTAAAAGCTTAGATTAAAAGTATTGCGGCGTCATCATTTTCGTGTCCTGCTTCTTGAAGAAGTAGTAACCTACAGAAATCTCATGCGAGTGAAAGCCGTTCAAATCGTTGAGCATTTTGTCATATGAGTAGCCCAGGCGCAAGGCTCTGGTTACCTGTAATTCCGCAATCAGCGCCACTGCCGTACGCTTGTTCACTTCCAGTTCTTCCGGATTCTTGTTGAACATGTTGACGCTGGTACGGTACGAGCTGCCCAGCCACAATTTGTCTCCCAGCAACACGAAACCATTCAGGTCCACGTTGGCAGGAGCATTAAAATCTTCCTTCACCAGTATGCTTGGCTTCAGCTTCACAAAGCTGCTGATATCGAACACATAGCCGGTCGTGAAGTAGTAGTGGCGCTTGGGCTCTATCTGCAGAATGTCTTTGTATTGGATGAGGTCGGATGCCGATACCCCTGCATAGAAACGCGGCGTATGGAAATACAGGCCCAGTTTCACGTCCGGCCGGATGGCCACTTCTTTGCCGCTCGGTATGCTCGGATCGTCGGGCACGCCCAGTTCCGTTCCGTCCATTACACTTTGTACAACGCCCGCTGCCACACCCAGGCTCAGTACCCCTTGCTCACTTACCCGTATTCTGGCCGCAGCATTGGCATACGCGGACAGCGTAGAGTAAGCCCCAACTTTGTCGCGGGTAATGTTGAGCCCCAGTCCAAGCCGCTCATGGGAAGTGATCCCGTCCACGCTCAGCGCCTGCGTAGTGGGGGCTCCTTCCAGGCCCGTCCACTGGGAGCGGTGAAACGCGTTGATATTGAGCACATTCTTGCTGCCTGTATAAGCCGGGTTGATGGCCATACTGTTGAAGATGTACTGCGAGTACTGTGGGTTTTGCTGGGCACTAGCCGCGAACGTGAGCAATAGGGCCAGCAGCGTATAAAGTATTCTCATTGTACTAAATTTTTTGAAATGTTATGCTCTCACTTATCGGAAGATGGCGACATACCCGGCAAACTCCTTGTATACACCATCACACAGTTTCACCCTCACCTTGTAGAAGTAAGTACCCTGCTCCAGGCCTTTGCCCATCCAGTCATTTTTGTAACCACGCTGCTTGTATACCTCCGAACCCCAGCGGTTGAAAATCACCACTTCGTTGTCCGGGAACTTCAGCAGGTTAGCAATCAGCCAGGTGTCGTTCTTGCCGTCCCCGTTCGGGCTAAAGGCTTTCGGCAAGCTCAGCTCTCCGTCAACCAGAGAAGCATCTATCGGGGCAGAGGCCTCTACCGAACTGGCACATCCGCCGTTGTTGGTCACTACAGTTACCTGACCTATTGCTTTCGGAGAGTCTGCTTTCAAGGTCACCTTTGCCGTTCCCTGTCCTGACACGATGGTGAAGCCAGGCGACACAGACCAGGTATAGGAGGTGGCGCCTTCCACAGCGTCAGCTGTGAACACCAGCCCTTCGCATACATTGCTGTTGTCCGTTATTCTGCCGACAGCTGCCGGCGGCAGGGTAATGTCCACGTTACGGGTAGAGGCAGGGCTGGTACCGCAGTCGTTGGTGGCAGTTACACTCACTGCCCCGCCTGTTGTACTGGCCGTTACCGTAATGGTGTTCGTGCCCTGTCCGCCCGTGATGGTCCAGCTTTGCGGCACCGTCCAGGTATAGGAGGTAGCGCCCGGCACGGCTGCCACACTGAACACATTGCCGACACTGCTGATACACACATCCGAGGTGTTGGTGATGGCTCCTGGTGCCTCCGGCGCTAATGTCGGCGTAACTGCCAGGCTGGCCTCGGCGCCCGCACCGCAACGGTTGGTTACGGCCACTTTGATGTTTCCGGGGGCTGTTCCTACTTTCACGGTAAGGGTAGTGGATGTAGCACTGCCCACGATCGTCCAGGTAGCCGGTACGGACCAGGTATAGCCTGTGGCTCCGGCTACCGCGTCTATGCTATAGGTAAGTTCTGTACCTATGCAAGCGGTAGTTGTACCCTTTATAGCAGCAGGTGCTTCCAGTACATTGGTTACTACCACCGCACGGCTGGCATTGCTGCTGGCGCCGCAGTCATTTGTAGCCGACACCTCTACGTTACCCGACGTCGTTCCGATCTTTACCTTTACCTGCGCTGTGCCCTGGCCTTCCAGGATCTCCCAG
>NZ_JSYF01000020.1:0-9660 GCF_054824225.1 Pontibacter sp. HJ8 | reverse complement strand
AGCCGGCTTTACTAACCTGCCCCTTGATAAAGTGATCGCAGCAAAAATACACGGCATCACACCAGCTTCCATCCAGGAGCTGCAAGGGCTTGGGTTTGGGACTCTGAGCCTGGACAAAATGATGGAAGTGAAGATACACGGCGTAAATGCCGCCTACATCCAGGACCTGAAATCTGCCGGGATCAACAACCTGACGCTCGACCAGATCGTGGAAGCCAAAATACACGGGTTGAATGCAGCTTCCATCAAAGAGATCCGGTCGATGGGCTTTGAGGATCTGAGCTTCCGGGACATGCTTTCGGCCAAAATACACGGTGTCAACGCAGCGTATATCCAGGATCTCAAAAAAGCAGGTTTTGCCAATCTGACACTGGATAAAACCGTGGAAGCCAAGATCCACGGCATCAACAGTGATTTTATAAAACAAGCCCGGGATAAAGGGCACAACTTCAAGACCCTGGATAAATACATCGCCTTAAAAATCCACGGTATGGCCATCGAGTCACTGAAAGACTAGCCTATACATTGCACCCGAGTAACCTGATTTTTATCCTTTTCTGCCTCCCTTCCATAGGGATACCCAACATGCGTACAAAGCCCTTGTTTTCAAGCGTAGTGTGGCAAGTATCTTATGGAAGGGAGAAAGGAAATAAAAGTAACCGGATACTGAAATAATTTTAGAGGCGGATGCAACCATTGCTCGCCGGCCTTGTCTTTTAAGTGCATCAGCAGCTGACTCCTGCTATACTACCATAAAATATAATCTTACTACTATGAAAAAAAGAGGACTCTTTTTGTTGGGACAACTTTGCCTTTTTCTGAGCCTGGCAGGGGCAGGATGGGCGCAGGATAAGCCGCAGCCACCGGCCCAGACTACCCCGAAAGAAGCGGGCGCCATCAGCGGCGTGCTGACCGATTCGATTACCGGAAAACCACTGGAATACGCGACTGTCGCTTTGCTGGTGAAAGGGTCTACCCAGGCCCTGGAAGGGACACTGACGGATGAACGCGGCCGTTTTTCCTTCTCAGGCCTCAAGCCCGGGGAGTACGAACTGGCCTTCAGCTTTATCGGCTACAAGACCAAAACCCTCCGGCAGATCAGCATCACGGCAGCGAAGCCTCAGGCGGTAATAGGCAGTATAAAGCTGGGTATTTCGGCAGCAGCCACTACGCTCAAGGAGGTGACCGTGGAGGCACTGCGGCCAACCATCACGCAGGAAGCGGACCGGATGGTAGTCAGCATTGAAGGCACCGCATTAGCAGCAGGCAGAACGGCTTATGATGTACTGGCTACGGCACCGGGCGTATTTATCGACCAGGAGGGCAACATCCAACTCAACGGCAGGCCGGGTGTTACCATCATGCTGGACGGCCGCTTGACTTACCTTTCCGCCCGTGACCTGCGCACCTTGCTGGAAGGGATGTCAGCTGAAAACATCCGCAACATCGAGATCATCACCAATCCCTCTGCCAAATACGACGCCGAGGGCTCCTCCGGCATCCTCAATATCAACCTGAAAAAGAACCAGATTGGCGGCATGAGCGGCAACGTGTATGCGGGCGCTAACTACAACGGAAAGCAGTACGGTTACAGCACGGGCGGAACCATCAACTACAAAAAAGGTCCCTGGAATTCTTTCCTGAACCTAGACATGGCCCGCCGTGCCGGCGGCCGGGATGCCACCTTTTACCGGATGTTCCAGGGCGAGCAGCGCACGACCTATTTTGACCAGGTAGCCGATGGCAATTTCGAGGTGCAGGGGCCGCCGGCCGTTCGCCTGGGCACGGACTACAGCCTCAACGACAAGCACAGCATCGGCTTCATGGGCTATTACGCTACCAACGACCTGAAAGCGGACTTCCTGACGGAAACCTACATCGGCAATTCCCCAAGCCAACCTGACCTGTTTGTCGATGCGGACAACTTCAATACCAACACCTTCACGAACAGAACCGCAAACATGCATTACCTGGGCAAGTTCGACACCCTGGGTACCCAACTAATGGCCGACCTGGACTTCGTGCGAATCACGAACGTAGGCGAGGCCAACTTTTACAACTACTACGATTCGCTCAATGTCGACCAGCCCATCCGGCAGGACTTCCTCTATACCAGCACCCCGAATGAATTCAATATATACTCGGCCAAAGTAGACTTCACCAGGATGTTCTCCAGGGGCCGCAAGTTTGAATTGGGGGCCAAGGCCAGCCGCGTGGAATCAGACAATGACTCCCGTTTCTTCTTCAACAACAGCGAGGTGCCGGTGCTGGATCTGAGCCGTACCAACCACTTTGTCTACGACGAGAACATCTATGCTGCCTATGCCAACTGGAGCAGCAAGCTGAGCGAGCGCTTCAGCCTGCAGGCCGGCCTGCGCGCGGAGCAGACACAGTCACGGGGAGAGTCAGTAACGACAGGGCAGGTGACAAAGCGCAGCTACCTGGACCTGTTCCCGAGCCTGTTTTTGAAGCAGACGGTGAGCAAAGACTATGACATTAACTATAACTACAGCCGCCGGCTACAGCGCCCCAACTACGGTATGCTGAACCCGTTTTTCGCTTACCGCGACCCCTATACCTACTGGCAGGGCAACCCCTACCTGCGGCCGCAGTACACACATGCCATCGGTATGACGCATACCTTTAAAAAGCAGTATAGCCTGGCACTTAACTATCAGCTCAACGAAGACGTGATTGCAGAGCTGCCGGCCATCATACCTGAAACGTCTACTACCATCTATTACATCGGCAACGTAGACAAATCCAGGAGCCTGAGTGCGACGGCGATTGTGCCTGTCAAGTTCATGAAGAACTGGGACTCCAACAACACGCTGCTTGTGTCTTACAACGAGTACAATGTGGTGGTCAACTCGCAGTCGGTGATGAACGACCAGCTGTCCTATATGCTGCAGTCCAACCACAACATTCTGCTGCCCCTCAAGCTGAAGCTGGAGGTGAATGGCACTTATCAGGGCCCGGCCGCCTACGGACTCTACAGAGTGGACCCAAGGTGGTGGTTGAACCTGGGGCTCAAGAAAAGCTTCCTGGACGACGCACTGGACCTGACCGTCAACGCCAACGACATTTTCCATACCCAGCACCTGATCATCGCGGCCAATGTGGGCGAAGGCAATGTGAGCGATTGGGATCAGTATTTCCGGCAGCGCAACATCGGGTTTACGCTGCGCTACAAGTTCAGCAGAGGCGAGAAACTGGAAGAGCGCAAGCGCAATAGCCTCGAGGAGCTGAACCGTACCGGTGGTTGATAGAGCATTGTTTGTAAATAGGTGAGAAGGTGGGACTTTCTGAGTCCCAATTTCTTTTTATAGAATTCGGCAGTTAACCTCTTTTTGAGGAAGCTATACCTTCACCTTCTTCCAGTTGCCCTGCCGGAACAGCCACCAGCTGACGAGGGCATGAAAGGAATGGCAGCAGGCGATAGCCAGGAAGATGCCGGTACCAGCAAAGTCAAGCGTGATGGCCAGCAGGTAGGCCAGCGGAATCTCGATCATCCAGAGCACCACAATGTTAATGAGCGAAGGTGTCCGGGTATCGCCGGCACCGTTAAATGCCTGCACCATCACCATCCCAAGGCCGAAGAACACGTAGCCCAGCGTGATGATCTTCAGGGCTTCGGAGGCAACGCTGATCACCTCCGGTTCACTAGTAAAAAAGCCGGCCAGATGCTCTCCGAACAGCAAAAAAATGAGCGTGACGACTGCCATGAAGATGACGTTGTAGCGGGCCGTCAGCCATACCGCCAGTTCTGCCCGCCGGGCTTTCTGAGCCCCCAGGTTCTGCCCGACGAGGGTGGCTGCTGCCGAAGACAGGCCCCATGCCGGCAACAGCGCAAAGACGATGATGCGGAATGCGATCGTATACCCTGCCAGTGCATTGCTCCCGAACTCGGCGATGATCCGGGTAAGAAAGATCCAGCTGGCGGAGTCGATCAGGTATTGGCCCATACCGCCGGAGGCCACCTGGAGGATACGCCTGATCACCGAAAAGCTGATCACCAGGTTTGCCCGCACGATCTTCAGCAGATGTTTGCCATTGAAGAGGTGGTACAGCTGGTACACTACCCCGATACTTCTCCCGATGGTGGTGGCCCAGGCGGCTCCTTCCAGTCCTAAGCCATTCAGGCTGCCTATACCGAAGATCAGGATCGGATCCAGGATGATGTTGACCCCATTTGCCAGCCAGAGGGCACGCATGGCCAGGTGTGGCCGGCCGGCACCCCGAAAAACGCCGTTGATCAGGAAAAGCAGGATGATGGCCAGGTTGCCGGCATAGATGATCTGGGTATAGCGAAGTCCGTAGGCGATCACGTCTGGCGCGGCGCCCATCAGGGCAAGGATTTCCGCTGCATAATACGTGGCCACCACCCCCAGGAGCAGGGCCAGTATACTGCCTGTCACAAGAAGTTGAAACGTGATATTGCCCGCCTGGTGGTAGTTCTTCTCGCCGAATCTGCGCGAGACCATGGCCGTAGCGGCAATGCTTATTCCCATACCTACCGAATAGATGAGCATCAGCACGGTCTCGGTCAGGCCGACGGCAGCCACCGCAGTGGCGCCAAGTTTCCCGACAAAGAAGATGTCAACCACGGCAAACAGCGACTCCATGACCATCTCCAGGATCATCGGCACCGCCAGCAAAACGATGCTTTTTCGGATACCCAAGGTGGTATAATCCTGCTCCTTGCCCTTCACGGCAGACCAGATAAGTCGTAGGGATCCTTGCAAATTACTCATTAGCCAACCAGGTGAGTTGATGCAGAGAATACGGGCTGAGCCCCGCTTTTAGTTTTGTGCCTGACATCATGTCTGATACCTGGACAGACAGTACACCAGCAGAAACCGGCCTTTAGCATGGAATGATGGCTATAAGTAGGATTCTAGTTAGAAAAAAAGATAACCTTTTGTTCTGGTTTTCGCATAATTAAAGTGCTGGAAACAAGCTTATTCCTGTCTTTTATCCCCCACCCGATGGACTGATATATCTGAGCAAGTAGCAACAATCTCAACTCCTCCTACATGAAATCATACGACGAAAAACACATCAAAAACGTGGCGCTCATAGGCCCTGCGAAAAGCGGCAAAACAACCCTTGCCGAGACCATGTTGTTTGAGGCAGGCATCATCAACCGGCGCGGCACGGTGGAAGAGAATAACACTGTCTCGGATTACCATGAAGTGGAGCACGGGCGGGGAAGCTCGGTCTATGGCACCACGCTGCATACCGAGTGGCGCGACTACAAAATCAATATCATCGATACGCCTGGCTTGGATGATTTCATCGGGGAGGTGATCACCTCCATCCGGGTATGCGATACGGCCGTGCTCCTGCTCAATGCGCAGAACGGGGTGGAAGTGGGCACCGAGCTGCTGTGGAACTATGTGGACCGGTATAACAAGCCCACCATCCTGGCTGTGAACCAACTGGACTCCGGCAGGGCCAGTTTCAAGCAGACCATGGACGAGGCCAAGCGCTTCTTTGGCCCGGCGGTCACCATCATGCAGTATCCGCTGAACACCGGCCTGGGTTTTGACAGCATCATTGACTTGCTGAAGATGGTCCTCTACAAGTTTCCGGCGGGTGGGGGCAAGCCGGAAAAATTGCCTATACCCGATAGCGAGCGGGAAAGGGCGGATACTTTGCACAATGAGTTGGTCGAGAAAGCAGCCGAGAATGACGAAGGCCTAATGGAGCAGTACTTTGAAAAGGGCACACTGGACGAAGACGAGATGCGGCAAGGGCTGAAAATAGGGATGATGAACCACCAGGTCTTTCCAGTCTTCTGCCTGTCGGCCAAGAAAGACATGGGTTCCGGACGCATGATGGGCTTTATTGACAACGTAGCACCCTCTGCCATCGAGATGTCGCCCGAGAGGACCGAGGACGGGCAGGAGGTGCCCTGTGACCCGAAGGCGCCCACGCGCCTGTTTGTTTTCAAGACCCTGATCGAGCCGCGGCTGGGCCGGCTGTCCTTCTTCAAAGTGCTGGCTGGCGAGGTAGCCATCGGCATGGAGCTATTCAATGAGAAGACCAACACGATGGAGCGAATTGCGCATCTTTTCATAGCCGATGGCAAGAACCGCAACCCGATGGAGCGGCTGAAGGCCGGCGATATCGGGTGCACGCTGAAGCTGAAGAACACCTATACCAACCATACCTTGAATGGGAAGGGGGCCAAAGGCAGCATCCGGCCCATCGATTTTCCGGAACCCAAAACGCGTGTGGCTGTCACTGCTGAGAACAAACAGGACAACGAAAAACTGGGGGAAGTATTGGCTGAGATACACATAGAGGACCCGACGGTAGAAGTGGCCTACAACCAGGAAGTAAGACAGCTCATCCTGTCCACCCAGGGCGAGCTGCATTCCATGATAACCAAGTGGCGGCTGGAGCATGTGTACAAGATGCAGGTAGATTTCCAGCCTGTGCGGATTCCGTACCGCGAAACCATCCAGCGGGCCGCCACGTCCAGCTATCGCCATAAAAAGCAGTCCGGTGGCTCGGGGCAGTTTGGGGAGGTGTCGCTGAAGGTGGAGCCCTACTACGAGGGCATGCCTCCGGTGACGGAGTATCAGGTGCGCGATACGGAGACGGTGGACCTGCCGTGGGGCGGCAGGCTGGTGTTCAACAACTGCATCGTGGGAGGTGTGATCGATGCCCGCTTTCTGCCCTCCATCCAAAAAGGCGTGATGGAGAAAATGGCGCAGGGCCCGCTGACCGGCTCTTATGTGCGCGATGTACGGGTGAGTGTGTTCGATGGCAAGATGCACCCCGTTGACAGCAATGACATTTCCTTTAAGATTGCCGGCATGATGGCCTTTCGGGACGCGTTTATGCAGGCCGGGCCACAGTTGCTGGAGCCCATCCAGGAAGTGGACATAGCGGTGCCTGCCAGCTTGCTGGGGGACGTGATGACGGAACTCCAGATTCGCAGAGGCATGGTCCTCAGTATGGAGACGGAGGGCGTGAATCAGGTCATCCGGGCGCGTATACCCCTGGACGAGCTGGAAAGGCTGATGGCTTCGCTACGGAACCTCAGCCAGGGAAGAGCCAGGGTGCGCAGCCATTTCGCCGACTATGCCCCAGTTTCGCCGGATTTGCAGAAGCGCATCAGCGAGGAGTACAGCAAATCGGAGATGGCGGAAGCGTAAAAGGCTTGCCAGGTTCGTTTTTTCTGCCCGGATGTCAAAAGTAAGGTATAGCTGCCCGGCATTGCCCTGAGGCCAATACAGAGCCCGCCCTGTTGTTGGAGTCAGGTATAGTAAGCTTGTCCAGGAACCTATCGCTCCAAAGCACGTTCTGCAATGGGCAGCTGAAAATGACATCTGCTAAACCTACTATAGCTTATGATCGAACGCCAGGTATACCGCATGCCAAAAGCAGGCTCTATCAAAGATCTGACACGGCAGACAGAAGAATTGGGACAGCCCAGGGCCGATGAAGTGTGCGTCCGGGTGGAGGCGATCGGGCTCAACTTTGCCGATATTTTTGCCATGCAGGGCCTTTACAGTGCCACGCCCGCCGGGTCCTTTATACCTGGTCTGGAGTTCTCCGGAGAGATCATAGCGGTAGGAGAGGCGGTGGAAGACTGGCAAGTGGGCGACAGGGTGATGGGGGTTACCAAATTTGGAGGCTATGTATCGCACATCAACATCCACCGCCGCTATGTCATTCCGCTGCCGGAGAGCTGGAGCTTTGAGGAAGGCGCAGGCTTCCTGGTGCAGGGGCTCACGGCCTACTATGCCCTCACCGAACTGGGCAATCTGCAGCCAGGTATGGCCGTGCTGATCCACAGCGCGGCAGGCGGAGTGGGCATACTGGCCAACCGTATTTGTAAAAAGTATGGCGCCTATACCATCGGCACGGTAGGCCGGGCTGATAAAGTTGATTTCCTGCTTGCCAAAGAAGCTTATGATGCAGTCATTGTGCGGGAAGATGATTTCTATGGAAAACTCAAAGCGGCGCTCGGCAACCGGCCCCTCCACCTTATCATGGAATGCATTGGCGGAAAGATCCTGGAGCAGGGTTGGAGGGCAATGGCTCCGATGGGGCGGATGGTGGTGTATGGCAATGCCAGCTTCAGCAGTCACGGTGCACGGCCCAATTACCCTCGGCTCCTCTGGAAGTTTCTGAAGCGTCCGAAAATTGACCCCTTGCGTTTGCCGACCGAAAACAAATCCCTCATGGGCTTCAACCTCATCTACCTCTACGAACAGACGGATATGATGCACCAGATGCTCAGCGGCCTGCAGGCCCTCCAGCTCAAGCCCCAGCACATTGGCCACGTATTTCCTTTTGAAGAAATGCACGCCGCCATTCACTTGTTTCAGCAAGGCAAAACCGTGGGAAAGGTGGTCGTGAAGACGGACTCTTTGGCGTAGGAGCAGTTCGTAGCCTATCTGGCAAGTAAAGTAATGCTCTATACCTTCGCAGCCCTTGGTTGAGCCCAAGGTAGCTGGAGGTAAGGAGCCCCGACAGGTATAGAACAGCCCCATCCTGGATGTTGTCCTGTACCTAGGCTGTCATCTCACACCATCGGCAGACGCATAGGCTGCGCCGCACGCTCTCTCCCTTTTACTTTCACAGGTATAGCCGCCATACAGAACGAGTCTATACTGCTGATCAGCCGCAATTTGCAACGCATTTAATGTGTCGCTACCTGGTCCATGATGGTTGGCTATACCTATGACCCTTTCAGCTATTGCCTTCAAAATACTCAGAAGTAGGTATTTCATATCGCTATATATCTATGTTTGTTTGTAAAAAATATTGGAAGGATGAAGTTTTATGTAGCCGGCTTGCGTCAGATCACCACAATGGTGGCAAATGGCAGCCGTATCTTGAAGTTGTGTATGTTCCTGATGCTGCTGACCCTGCACGTTGGCTGTGAAACTACCGAGGATCCGGACCCGGTAGCAGACCCGGGCACAGGAAGTGGTTCCGGGTCCGGCTCCGGTAGCGGAACAGGTTCAGGAAGCGGATCCGGAACAGGATCTGGTTCAGGTTCAGGTAGCTCCACCCAGACCGGAATCTATTGGAGCAGAAATGACGGGAATGGCACGGCCTACCTGTATTTGTCCGGAACAGTGGCCAAAGCATGTGCAAACGGTAAAGAGACCTTGGGTAATTTCAATGCCTCGGAGCCTTCCATGACCTTCAACATAGAAGGGACTGTACTCAAATTCCCTTTGAAGTTCGATGGCAATTCTTTGTTAGTGGGTGTTCCTTCGCAGGGAGTTAACACCCATAACGCGACCTATTATGCCAAAAGCAGCGTCTATACCTGTAGTGGAGGAAGCAGTGGCGGCGGTGGCAGCGGGGGCGGAACAGGTACCACCTCCAACGGGCAGGTTTTGTTCTGGACAGCATCCAAAACACTGGGCGGCTCTTATATCAACGTGTATGTGGAGGGAGCCTATGTGGGGCAGATCACCAGTTATTACAGCACAGGACCTTCGTGCGGAGCCAGTGGCAGTGCTTCGGTCACGAAAGCTCCCGGCACCTATCAATTTACAGCGGCCGGAGAAGACGGTACCAAATGGAGCGGAACTGTGACCGTAACAGCAAATGGTTGTTATAAAATGCAGCTGACTTAAAGTTTGGAGTACAGGCATCCTGTTTAAACAGGTTCATTTTAATAAA
>NZ_JSYF01000190.1:0-8664 GCF_054824225.1 Pontibacter sp. HJ8 | reverse complement strand
CCTGTAACCATCGCACCATCTCTTTCTCCTCTTTCAGGGTTGACTCCCCTCTCAGATGCTTCAGAATCAGGCTGGCTCTTTTGAATTGTTCTTGATTGTTCTCCATAGTGGCTGTGTTGCGGTTAAGACACCTATGGAGACAAAAGGGGTGAAAGGTTTCTAAATTATTTTTGAAAAACTTTATATACTTAACTGGATGTACACTTTTGACAGGGCTGCTTGAGCCTATCGGGTGGGCCTGGGCTTTCAGGTTAAATTTTGAAGAGGGATGACATATCTATTTTCTCCCTACTTAAATATAACATTAACTTAACCCATCGGTTTGCCAAGCGAAAAGAATTAACGGCTAGTTTTGGGCTCAGAAGTGAAGGTCAATACGTGGAAAGGAACCATGTTTCTTTACAGTGGTTAACGCACCGATGGCAGTTCAAAACAAGGCACGAATTCAAGGCCTAACAAGTTGCGGCTCGTTGTCAATCAGACAAACACCATTGGTTGAGTGAGCGCTTACTTTCAAAATGTGCTTGAGTTTGAAAATATTAACTTTATTTGTAAGTTTATCAGACGCAACCATTTGCAAGACCAGATGCATGTGTCGCTACTTCGCCACCTTTGACTTCTGCTTTCGTCAAGGTTACCCTTGGCCAAATTTAATAATCTTAACGTGTCCTGAAGATGAGCGAAAACGAAGATTCGGTAATTCCAATTGAGGAATTATCCTTAAAGCAACTTTTTGAAAGGTATTATACCCGCCTGGTTTACTTTTCGGCTCAAATTGTAGAATGCAGGGAGACTGCCGAGGACATAGCGCAGGAAGCTTTTATCACATATTGGAACCAGAAATCTGTTGTTGCTCCTCATCCTATCGCCATCAAGAACTACCTGTACAGCACAGTCAAACATGCCAGCCTGAATATGGCACGCCACCAGAGGGTAAAAGCCAATTATGCTGCTGGCTTAAGTGACATAACAGCAAGTGAAGAAAGTCTGGACAATGCTATCATACAGGCTGAGGTTCTCGCCCAATTACACAGCGCCCTAAGCACCCTACCTGCCAATTGCCAGCGGATTTCCAGAATGTGTTATCTAGAGGGAATGAAGAACCAGGAGGTTGCCAGTGAACTAGGGATTTCTGTTAATACAGTCAAAACTCAAAAGCAGCGGGCATTACAACTTCTCCGGCTAAAACTTAGCCCCGACCTCTATGCTCTTTTAGTTATTTTCGAGCTCTGAGTTTGATCAGTTCATACAGAAGTGTTATCAAAAATCCAGCTCCTAAACCCTGATTCTCTGTAAAGAAGCCTTACACGTGGAGAAAAGACCAAAGCGGCATTCTACTAAGGGTTGTAGAACACAATTGTTTATACTATACCTTCGATCGTAGGAAAAGCCAGGCCCAGATGGTAGCGTTTCTTTCTGACATCTGGGCCTGGTTACTTTTTTACTACCTGCCGCCCGGCGGGCAGTACTGCTTCAGGAAATTGGTAAATAAGGTCGACAGGTGTTCGCCGGTGCCCTCCCCTTCCGAGATGCTGTGCGAGCGGTTTGGATAAGGCATGAACTGGAAGTGTTTGTTATACTTGATGAGCTCATTCACCAACTGCTCGGCATTGTTGTAGTGCACGTTGTCGTCGCCGGTGCCATGGATATAGAGCAGGTTGCCCTGCAGGTTTTTGGCATACGTTACTGGGGAGCCTTTCACGAAATCTTCGCGGTTTTCCTGTGGCAGGCCCATGTAACGCTCCTGGTAAATGTTGTCGTAGGTGAGCTGGTTGGCTACGGCTGCTACCGAAATACCGGTTTTGTAGATGTCCGGGTGCTGGAAAAGCAGGTTGAGCGTGGCTGAGCCGCCACCACTCCAGCCCCAGACGGCTACCCTGGCTGTATCTACATACGGTAACTTGAGAAGCTCCCGCGCTGCCGCAGCCTGGTCGGCGATGTTGAGCTGGCCCACTTTCCGGTAAATGCTCTTGCGCCAGTTTCTTCCCTTCGGCCCGGGCGTACCCCGGTTGTCTACCGATACATAAATGTAGCCATCCTCGGCCATGCTGCCGTTGTAGAGGAAATTCTGTCCGGCCCCATAGGTGTCGGTCACGGTTTGGCTCGCAGGTTCGGAATAAACATAGAACACGATCGGGTACTTCTTCTTCGGATCAAAGTTGGCAGGTTTGGCCATCCAGGCGTCCATTTCGGTGCCATCAGCCGTTTTAACCTTGAGGAACTCTATGCCGCTGGCCGCTTTATCTGCCGTAGCCAATGCTTTGGCAACGGCGCTTTCGCCACTTGTAGCTTTGTGGTTTGGCAGCGCTACCCACTCGCTCGCCGGCTTGGTGTAATAATTAGAAAAACGGTGCTGCGCATACCTGGCATTTGGTGACAAACTATACGTATGGGTGCCAGGCTGCGACGCCGGGGTAAGACGCTCGGCCTTGCCTTTGCCATTGAGGCGCGTACGGTACAAATACTGCTGGGTGGCATTGTCAGGCGAGGCCAGAAAGTATACGTAGCCTTCCTTTTCGTCGATGCCGGCAATCTCCATTACATCATAGTTACCTTTGGTGATCAGGTGTTCCTTTTTACCATCGCGGCTGACGCGATAGAGGTGGCGCCAGCCGTCTTTCTCACTTGCCCATAAGAATTCTTTGCCATCCTTCAGCCAGTCCCAGCCGCCGTAGCTGTAGGAATTATCCCAGCTAGGCAGGATATCGATCCAGGCTTGGTCTTGCTCTTTGTAAAGCTGTTTGGCTTTGCCGTTCGCAGCGTTGCAGAGGTACAATATACTTTCGTTTTGCTTGCGGTTGAGTTGCTGCACGATCAGTTCCTCGGCAGAAGCGGCCCACTCCATACGCGGCAGGTAGGTGTTGCTTGGGTCACCGGGAATGTCCATCCAACGGGTAGCAGCACTAGTGATGTCCACCACACCGATCTTGTAAGGCGATGGCGCTTCTCCTGCTACCGGGTACTCCACCGGAATTACTTTGGCATACACACCATCCAGCATGTTAAACATGATGTAGTCTTTTACCTGAGTGGCGTCCAGCTGCCAGTAAGCAATTCGTTTGCTGTCAGGGCTCCAGCGGTAGCCGTCGCGGGCAGAGAACTCTTCTTCGTAGGCCCAGTCGAAGGTACCGTTGATGAGCTTGCGGGTGCCATCCTGGGTTAGCTGTTTTTGCTGGCCGCTCTGCAGGTCTTCTACAAAAATATTGTGCTCGCTTACATAGGCTACCTTCCCGCCATCCGGCGAAAATTTGGCGAACATCAGCGATGATTCCGGCCTTCCGGCTCCCAGCTGACGCAGCCGTTTTGTTTGCAGGTCATACACCCAATAATCGCCCCGGGTATCGTAGCGCCATACTTTCTGGGTATTGGTATAGATCAAGACTTTCTGTTCATCGGCAGACAATGTGAAGCTGCGCACTTTTAAAGGTTCGTTTTTGCCAGCTGGTACCAGTGCTGCCTTTTCCAGGAAAACACTGGACGCCCCGTCAGGCAAACTATACTTTACCAGTTGCCCCTGCTCTTCCAGCACATAGGCATTGCCGGCTTTCAGCCACTGCCGGTTCTGGCTGCCCTGGGCAAAAGAGGTGGTGACAATGATGAACAGCAGCAACAGCTGCAGCAAAAGGGATCGTAGTTTTAAGTGGTGCATACCTGAATGGTGTTATAAGTAGGAGCGCATTATGCGAGTGAAGTACTTGCTAAAGTATGTTCTTACAAGCTTAGATCACCTGTAAAATCTTACAGCAGGAAATTTACATTTTTATTTGAAGCCGTGCACCCATTCGTTTCTCAAACAGCAATTTTTCAGTTGCCTGCTCCAGACCGGGCAGAAGGCCCTCGGCTAGAGACTGCACCAATGCTGCCTACATTTAAATTTCAAACTTCCAGGATTGGATCAGTTATACTTTCTACTTCTCTGCTTGTACACACTACCGCTCTAGCGAGCTTTCGGACATCCTTGTCCGAAAGCTCGCTGCCGGGGATTTCCTAATCCCCGTGTTTGGATAAACGCGGACAAGGAAGTCCGGAACAGCGAAGGGTTAAAGTCGAAACTGTAAAGAAGAAACTGTAAAGTATAAAGTATATACTAAAACCCTACTCTTTACCGCCTTAACTATACCTATCCGGCGAAAAGGCATCGGTGAGCAGCTGCGCTTCTTTCCGTAGCAGTTGCTCGGCCAGCACTTTGCCGGTTGCTGGTGCCAGGCTCACGCCCATCATACTATGGCCCGTCCCAAACAGCACATTGCTCCAGCGCTGTGTAGCGCCAATGTAAGGCAAGCCATCCGGTGAGCACGGTCTCAAACCACTCCATATTTTCTCCGCCTCCGGAAAGGTGGGCTGAAAGTTGGCGTAGTAGTTGGAAATCGAGTCGAAAATACCGCGCACCCGTTGTTGGTTGATGCTGTGGTCGGTACCTGTGATTTCCATCGTGCCACCGAAGCGCACCTGCTCGCCAAAGGGCGTTACGGCTACTTTCCGTTCGCAAAGTATGGCAGGCAGCTGCAAGGCCGGCTGATTTTGCTGCATGAAACTATAACCCTTGCCTGAAAGCATGGGCAGGTAAATGCCCAGTTTTTTGGTAAGTTCCCCCGACCAGGCTCCGGCGCACACGATCAATTGATCGCAGGTAAAGTCACCTTGGGTGGTAACTATAGTTTGAATGCGATTGCCCTTGTTTTCAAATTTAAGTACCTGCGCCTGCGACACCAGCTTTACCCCTTTGGCCACCAGGTAATCCTTCAGAAAGCAATGAAGCTTGGCGGGGTCTAGGTGTGCATCACCTGTAAAATGCACCGCCCCACGAACATCCAGCTCTACGTTCGGTTCGAATTGTTGCGTTTCCTCCCGCGACAGGACATATGCTTCAATCCCATGCTGGTTGGCCAAGTGCGCCATTTCCGTTTCTTCCCGCTCCATTTCCGGCGTTTTGTAGAGCATCAGCAGGCCTTTCTCCTCCAATCCGATCTGGGAGTCAGGATGCTGCAGCGCAAAATCCAGGTACAGGCGCTTGCTCAGCAGGCTCAGGTTTTTCAGGTAGGGAATGCTGTGCTCCACATGCTTTTTAGTGGAGGCACGGTAAAAATGCAGGCACCATTGCAGCAAGCGCCTATCCAAACGGGGGTGAATGTAAAAAGGACTGTTAGCAGAAAACATCCACTTCAGTCCTTTGCTGATCATGCCCGGCGAAGCCAGCGGCACAATATGGCTCGGCACGATCATGCCCGCATTGCCTGTGGAGCAACCTTGCTGCATGTCCCCCTGGTCGAGCAGGGTCACCTCGAAGCCTTCTTCTGAGAGGTAGTAAGCCGTGAATAGGCCCACCACGCCCCCGCCGATTATCGTTACGTTGCTCATATCAGATTACCTGGAAACCGTGAACGTATGGATCTTCATCCTCAAAAAAGATGGTATTGTGCCCGGTGATGATGGCCCAGCCTTCGATGCCGGGATAAATGGCCGGTTTACCCGCCACCGTGGTTTCTTCTTCGATGGTACCGGTAAAAATCGACCCGATGATGCTCTCGTGGATAAACTTTTGCCCTGGTTTTAGCTTTCCCTTAGCATACCACTGCGCCATACGGGCCGAGGTGCCCGTGCCGCAGGGCGAGCGGTCAATGGCTTTGTCACCGTAAAAAACGGCGTTGCGGGCTGTGGAAGTAGCAGCCAGGGGCTCACCTGTCCAGAGAATGTGCGAGAGGCCATTGATAGCCGGGTTTTCGGGGTGCACAAAGGTATACTGCTCGTTGAGGCGCTGGCGCAGCACGCGACTCCAGGAAATAAGCTTGTCGGCTGTATAGTTTTCTATACCTTTAAAATTCTCCTGTGGATCCACGATGGCGTAAAAGTTACCGCCATAGGCCACATCCACCTTCAATGTACCCAGTTCCGGGCATTCTACGGTCAGGTCTCCCGAATCCAGGTAGGCCGGTACGTTCGTCAGCTTCACCGACTTCACTTTGTCTCCTTCCTGCGTGTACTGCACGCGCACCAAGCCGGCAGGCGTTTCGAGCCGCAGCTGGCCGGGTATTTTGGGGGTGATCAAGCCCTCTTCCAGAGCGATCGTGACCGTACCAATGGTGCCGTGCCCGCACATGGGCAGGCAGCCGCTGGTTTCGATGTAGAGCACGGCCACATCGTTCTCCGGATCGTGCGGCGGGTATAGGATGCTGCCCGACATCATGTCGTGACCGCGGGGCTCAAACATCAGCCCTTTCCGGATCCAGTCGTACTCCCGGAGAAAGTGCAGGCGTTTTTCGCTCATGTTGTGGCCCTGCAGCACAGGGCCGCCGCTTGCCACCAGGCGCACCGGATTGCCGCAGGTATGGGCATCGATGCAAAAGAATGTTTTTCTGGCCATAGGTATACTTATAGGCTGCTTTGGGAAAGTTTTCCGTTAATAGTGCGCCACAGGCCGGTGCGGTTCTCGTCCTGCAGCTCTGCTGGCAACAGTGCCTGCGGAGCCGACTGAAACGTAACAGGCCGCGCAAAGCGTTTGATCGCGTAGGTGCCCACAGACGTACTGCGGCTATCAGTCGTAGCCGGAAATGGACCGCCGTGCGTCATGGCAGGGCTCACTTCCACCCCGGTTGGTACCCCTGAAAACAAGAGTCGTCCGCATTTGTCGCGCAACACATCGGTTAGTTCCTGCTGTAATTGCTGCTCGTAGTGTGAGCCCCAGAGCGTGCAGGTGAGTTGGCCCTGCAATGCTTTTGCTGCGGAGATCAACTCTGCATCGCTGCTATACCTTACCACCAGGGTAAAGGGACCGAATATTTCTTCCTGCAGCGCCGGATTCTGCAGCCACTGTGCTGCGCTGGTACTCGCCAGGGCAGCACGGCCTTCGAGCACGTGTGCTTCCTGGTGCACCAGTGCCTGCACTCCTTCCGCTTGCAGCAGTTTCTTCAGTCCCTTGTAATAGTTGCCGGCAATGCCGTCGTGCAGCATCTTGGCAGGAGTAGATTTAGATAGCTCTTCTTCCAGCGCTTCCATAAACCCCTCTGTTACTTCCGACTCCGGCACGAACAGCAAGCCCGGGCAGGTGCAGAATTGCCCCGCCCCCAGCAGCACCGATGCCGCTGCCTGTCGGGCCAGCTCAGCTGTGTTCTCCTTCAGTTTTTCCGGAAGTATAAACACGGGGTTGGTACTGCCCATCTCGGCGTATACCGGAATAGGTACCTCGCGCTGCATGGCCAGGTCAAAAATAGCTTTGCCCCCTATATAAGATCCTGTAAAAGCGACAGCCTTTGTAGCCGGATGCTTCACCAGCTCCTGCCCCACTTCCACATCCCCGCTTACGTGCTGGAACACGCCTTCCGGAAGTTCGTTTGCCTGCAGCGCCTGTACAATCGCTTTGTGCACCAGCTGGGATGTTTTCGGGTGGCCCGGATGCTCTTTGTACACCACGGTACAGCCCGCCGCCAGCGCGGAGGCTGTGTCGCCGCCAGCGGTGGAGAAGGCGAGCGGAAAGTTACTGGCACCGAACACCACCACGGGCCCGAGCGGCAACAGCATGCGGCGCAGGTCGGGACGCGGCAAAGGCTGGCGGTCGGGCAGAGCCGTGTCGATGATAGCTTCTACCCAGGAGCCTTCATCCACCAGATCGGCAAACAGGCGCAACTGGCTGCAGGTTCGCCCACGCTCACCTGTCAGGCGGGCCAGCGGGAGATTGCTCTCCCGGCTGGCTGTTTCCAACAGTTCTTCCCCCAGCGCCTCAATGGCCTCTGCTATACTTCGCAGCAGCTGTGCCCGCTGTGCCGGGGTGGTTTTCTTATAGACTTCAAACGCCTGCGCAGCGTTGGTTAAGGCTTCGTTATACGGCATAGGCTTCTTCTTTAAAATCAGGCAGCTGTGGCCTTGTTTCTATTCCTTTCTGGATGGTGGCGATCACGGCTTTCCGCTCTTCCCCGATCAGCGGCAGACGCGGCGCCCGTACGTGTTCGCTGCCTATGCCTTCCATCTGTTCGGCCAGCTTGATGTACTGCACCAGTTTCGGATGAATGTCCAGTTCCAGCAGCGGCATAAACCAACGGTAAATTTCCAATGCTTCCTGTGTTCTGCCGGCTTTGGCCAACTTGAACATCGCCATCGACTCTTTCGGGAAGGCACACACCAGGCCGGCCACCCAGCCGTGCGCGCCCATGAGCAAGCTTTCCAGGGCCAGGGTGTCTACTCCGCACAGGATCTTGATGCGATCGCCGAAGCGATTGAGCATGCGCGTGACGTTGGTCAGGTCGCGCGTTGATTCTTTTACGGCCTGGATGTTCTCGTGCACGAGCAACTCGTCAAACATTTCCAGGGTGATGCTCCGCTTGTAGTCCACGGGGTTATTGTAGATCATGATGGGCAGCGAGGTGCTTTCGGCTACTGCCTTGAAGTAAGCGACGGTCTCGCGGTGGTCGGAGTAGTAGCGCATGGGCGGGAGCAGCATCAGGCCATCTGCGCCCATTTCTTCGGCTTCGCGGGCACGTAAAATAGCTTCCTGTGTAGCGCCTTCGGCAATGTTCATTACCACCGGCACTTTGCCAGCCACATGCGCAATGGTCCTGCGGGTAAGCTCCTGTTTTTCGTCCGTGCTCAGTACGCTGGCTTCCCCCAAGGTGCCGCCCAAGATGATGCCGTCTACACCGGCTTCCAGCTGTGCATCTACGTTTTTAAAGAAGG
>NZ_JSYF01000189.1:0-6682 GCF_054824225.1 Pontibacter sp. HJ8 | reverse complement strand
GCAGGCCGAAGCTACAGGTTCTCCGTCATGGACATTGCCGCAGCCTTACGGGCCGGGCGAATGGATACGAGCAGCGTGATCACCACAATGGCTACCCCAGTGAAAATGAAGTCATTGACATTCATTTTCACTGGATAAGAGTCCACAACGGAAGTCGCCATACCCATCGACACCAGGCCAAACGTCTGCTGCAGGTTGCAGACCAGCATACCCATCGACAAACCGTAGGCTGCCCCGATAAAAGCCACCAGCGCACCTTCCATCAGGAAAATATTGCGTATCGTCTGGCTTGTTGCCCCCATCGAAGCCAGTATAGCAATGTCTTTTTTCTTGTCGATCACCAGCATGGAGAGGGAAAAGAAGATATTGAGGGAGGCAATCAGCAGGATGAAAGCAAACGTGATAAACACGAACAGCTTTTCTACCTTCACGGCGCGCAACAGGCTGGTATGCTGCTCATCGCTGTTCTGTACTTTAAAAGAATCGCCCAACACCTTCTTAAGCGACTCCTTGACGGTCTCGATGCGGTAGCCTGTCTCCACCCTGACCTCCAGGGAAGTTCTGCGGCGGCCATACTCCATTAACTCTTCGGCAAACTGGAGGGGCACAAACACATAGGCATCGTCGTACTGGCGTTCGATGGCAAAAACTCCGCCCGCTGCAATGTCCATCGTATTGAAGGCGCCTTCGGGGTTCAGGGGGTTGAACTTGGTGTTGCGCGGGTAGAGGAACTGCATCGGCGTAAACTGATTGCCGGTCCGGATGGAAAGCTGGTACTGAACGCCCCGCCCTATCAGGGAATAGTAATTGTTGTTGAGGTATAGATCGTTGTGCCCTTCTACCACAGATGAATCCAGTTCATTCTGTTCAAAGAAGTTTTCACTTACGCCTTTCACTTTCACCACCATCTGGCGGTCGTTGTAGCGCAGCAGGGCATTGTCTTCGATCACTTCCGACACCATGGCCACCCCGGGCGTACGGCGGATGCGGTTCATGAACTCGGTATCCGTCTCAAAGGATTTGCCCTCGGCGGCAGATATCTTCAGGTCCGGATCGAAGCTGCTGTAGATGGTCCGGATCAGGTCTTCCAGGCCATTGAACACAGACAGCACAATGATAAGCGACATGGTGCCCACCGCCACGCCGATCATGGCAATGTTGGATATAATGCTGATGATGTTCCTCTTCTTCCGCGAGAAAAAATATCGTTTGGCTATGAGAAAAGGGACGTTCATTTTAAATTGTTAATTGTTGCTTGCTGATTATTGAAAGGTGATATCGTTAAGTATAACTGAAAATAAACAATTAACAATTTAACAATCAGCAATTAAATTACTTCCACGCTTTCACGATCAGTCCTGTGCCGGACGGATGATGGCCTTTTACATCCAGCCAATTGAGCACCAGGCAAACCGGGAATGTGAGCAGGTAGTAAAAAGGCAGCAGCAGGAAGAAAGCTTTGGATGCACCCAACATCAGCAGCGGGTACTTCATGGACAGGCGCCAGGATACCTGCCCCGGCTTGCCATACGAATACCGGGCTTCTACTTTGCTGAATCCGGCCAGCTTCAGTTTGTCCTGTATTTCGGCAATGTTGTAGCCATCCCGCACGTGCTCTTCGATGAAGGAGGTCTCCCCATCGCCGTGTACGTCGGATCCGCCCTGGTCGGAAGGAGTAGAGATTACCAGCATACCTCCCGGGACCAGCGAAGCCTGAAAATTGCGGAATACGTCCACGTCTTCCAGGATGTGCTCCATCACGTCTACAGAAAGAATGAGATCATAGGTATTGTCTTCCCTGTATTGGACCAGGTCCCCTATGCGGAACAACACGTTCTGGCGGCCTATATTCCGGAAAAAGCGGTTGCTGTCCGATATCTGCTCTTCTTTTACGTCGACTGCCAGGATGCTCCATTTGCTGCTCTGGCTGGAAAGCCAGTAGGTATACTGGCCAAAGCCGGAGCCGGCATCCAGGATGTGCTGCTCTTCGCCTTTGCGGTTGGCAGCCCAGGTATTGAGTTCTTTGTGCACATGCCAGGCACGCAGCAGAAGCAGGTCCAGCATGTTGTAAAATATGCGTCTCAGGAAAGGTGTCTGGTTGAACACATCCCCGAGCACGCGCTTAATCGGGTCATACTGCATAAGGGTGGTGATGCAAAAAGCTAGCGGGTATTGGTTTCATCGGCCTCACTGTCCTCGTCGTTTTCGTCGGCGGGAGGAATGTCCAGGTTTGAAAATATTTTGTCCATGTGTGCGGCGTACTCGGCGCTGTCATCCAGGTAGAAGACCAGTTCCGGAATCACCCGCACCTGGCTCTTGATGCGCTGGGCCAGCAGGTGGCGCACGGTTTTGGTATTTACGCGCAGTTCCTGCAGCAGTGCCTCGTTGCTACTGGCATTCATGACGCTCAGGTAGATGCGTGCCAGACCCAGGTCGGGGGATACGCGCACCGTGTTGACGGAGATGTAAGCTCCTCCGAACAAGTGTGGCACTTCCCGCTGGAAGACCTCCGCCAACTCTTTCTGGATGAGGCGAGAAAATTTCTGTTGTCTTTTACTTTCCATATGAAGATGCAAATATCATATTAATTTCGCATTTTTACCCCAATTGTGCCTTACTCATTTCAGTTCAGGCCGGTGTATAGTTTTTTCTAACTCCGTCTCCCCTTGATTAGTTACTTCCGCAGCATACTGCCTTCCCGACTGGTTTTGTTGGTCCTGCTCTTTCTGGCGATCCGTCTTCCCCTGGTTTTGCTGGGTATACCGGCTACTGTATCCGAATTGCTCTACATGCTGGTAGGCGAACGGATGGGCGATGGGTTTGCGATGTACCGTGAAATCTATGACAGTACGGCGCCTCTCTCGGCCTTCTTTTACTGGACAATCGATGTGGTAGCAGGCCGCTCCTACCTGACTTACCGGCTAACGGCCACTTTCCTGTTGCTCCTGCAGGCCATTCTGTTCAACGTGACGCTCAACCGGCACCAGGTATACGCCGGCAAAGGGTATATACCTGCCCTCCTATATCTGCTACTGGGAAGTATCACTTTCGAGTTTGACATGCTCACGCCCTTGCTCATCGGCAATACCTTTTTGATCATGTCGTTGCCTTACATCATTACCATTTCGCGTGAGGGACTCGATAACAACCGCTTGTTCGTGGGTGGTTTTATGGTAGGGCTAGCCGCCCTGAGTTATTTGCCGCTGGCTTTGTTCCTGCTGGTGGCTGCTTTTGCCGTGGTGCTTTTCGCGTCCGGCACCTTCCGTAGTTTACTGCTCATGCTGTGCGGCTTCGCATTCCCGTATGCCGTCCTGATGACCTATTATTTGTACAGCAACTCCATAGCATACTTCCTGGAGATGCACCTGCTGCAGCCCTGGCACTTCCAGGTCAGCACCCTGTTGCCTGCTGCTGACCTGGCCAAGGTTATGCTGCTGCCCGGACTTATCCTGTTGCTCTCTCTGATCAGCACGACTTCGCTGCCGCAGCGGCTTGTTTTCCAGTCCAGATTTCAGCAGCTCATGACCGTATGGCTGATGGTAAGTGTGGCCCTGGTATTCACACGCCAGGAAATATCAGCAGGTACTTTTTTGGTTACGCTGCCGCCAATCGCGTATTTCAGCGAATTCCTTTTTACCAGCCGTCAAAAGAAGTGGATCCTTAACCTGTATTTTTTGCTGGTGCTGAGCGGTGTCATCGTGCTGCGCTACCGGTATGCGTTGGGGATAGACACGCTGGTACAGGTCGATGACTCGCAGCTGCTCCTGCCCCGGCAACAGCAATCGGACCTGGCCGGCACTTCCGTACTTGTGCTGGGCAGTGACTACAGTTACTATGAGCAGAACAAACTTGCCACGCCTTATCTCAACTGGGAACTATCGCAACGGCATTGCGGCAGGCTGGATGAGTATCAGGCGGTATATGAACTGTACCAGAACTTCCGGAAGGAATCCCCTGCCTATATCGTGGACAAGACGGGCCTTATGCCTCAGTTAAAACACAAACTGCCGTCTGTTTTCGGGGCGTATGAGCCCACGAATGCAGCGGCAGTTTATAAGAAATCTCGTTAACAGGTATAGCTGCTTTAGCAGGCAGGTATCTTGTCTACACGGTTCTGGTGGCGTCCTCCTTCGAATGCTGTCTCCAGGAAAACCCGTACCATGTCGGCTGCTTCTTCCTCCGACACGAATCGGGCAGGTATACACAGCACATTGGCATTGTTGTGCTCGCGTGATAGTTTGGCCAATTCCGGTTTCCAGCACAGTGCCGCCCGTATCTCCTGATATTTATTAGCCGTCATGGCTACGCCGTTGCCACTTCCACAGATAAGTATACCGAAGTCCGCTTCTTTGTTAACCACAGCTTTGGCAAGTGGATGTACATGGTCCGGGTAATCTACGGAGGCGTCAGACCCCGGGCCAAAGTCCGTTACATCATAGCCTGCAGCAGCCAATTGTTTTGTGAGAAGCCCTTTGTATGTAAAGCCGGCATGGTCTCCGCCGATTGCTATTTTAATTGCCATAGTCTTAAGAATTGTTTTCATTTAATCGTTTCAGATCCCGCTTAATAATCGACTTAGACACGCTGATACTCACTTCGTAGAGCAGTACAAGCGGCATTGCGATCAGGAGTTGACTGATCACGTCCGGCGGGGTAATGATCGCCGCGATCACCAGTATAGCTACAATCGAGTGACGACGGTAGAGCTTCATGGTCTCCGGAGAAAGCAAACCGGCCTTTGTTAAGAAGAATACAATGACCGGCAACTCAAACATAAAGGCACAGGTCAGGCAAAGTGTCGTGAGCGTGGAAATGTACGAAGTCAGGTCAAACTCATTGACAATGGAAGGATCAACCTGATAGCCGGCCAGAAAGTTGATGGAAATAGGGGAGACCACATAGTAGCCAAACAGCATACCCATCGCAAACAGGATGGACACCCAGAACACGGCTCCACGGGAGCTCTTCTGCTCCTGCGGATACAGGCCTGGCTTTATAAAGCGCCAGATCTCCCAAAAGGCATACGGAAAGGCGCAGGCCAATCCCAGTACCAACGACACCATGAGGTGCATGGAAAGCTGCCCGCTCATCTGCCGGCTTTGGATCGTAAAGCCCAGTTCCTGTATACACAGCGCATCCGAGCCAATCCACTTCCCGACATCGCACATAAACCTGTAGCTCAGAAAGTCGGGGCGGGAGGGCGCCAGGATGATATCGTGGAATACAAACCCCTTCGCTAAAAATGCTGCGGTAGCAAAAACGAGTATAGAGCCTAACGATCGGATGATGTGCCATCTTAACTCTTCCAGGTGATCCACAAAAGACATCTCTTGCGGCTGCTCCTGCTGCTGTTCTCCTTCTCCCAAATATGGCTGGTCCATCACTTGTTGCTCTTGTTATGCTGCGTCAATGTTAGTAAGCAAAAAGCGGATATTGTTCCATCCAGCTGTTCACTTCTTTGCGGGCCGCTTCGATCCTGCTTTCGTTTTCGTTGTTGGTAAGCACATTGTCGATCAGTTCTACAATGCGGGTCATGTCCGCTTCTTTGAAGCCACGGGTTGTGATCGCCGCTGTTCCCACACGCATACCTGATGTCACAAACGGTGACTTGTCATCGAACGGCACCATGTTCTTGTTGATAGTGATATCGGCCTTCACCAGCGTATTTTCTGCCAGCTTACCTGTTAAACCTTTGGAACGCAGGTCGATCAGCATCATGTGGTTGTCTGTGCCGCCGGAGATGATGTTGTACCCCTGTGCTACAAAAGCAGAGGCCATGGCCTGTGCGTTTTTCTGTACCTGTTGGATATAAGCCGTATAATCTCCTGAAAGTGCCTCAAAGTAAGCAACCGCCTTCGCAGCGATCACATGCTCCAGCGGGCCACCCTGCGTACCAGGGAATACAGCTCCGTCGAGCAGGGATGACATCATGCGGGTTTCTCCCTTCGGCGTTTTCAGGCCAAACGGATTCTCAAAATCTTTGCCCATCATGATCATACCACCTCTTGGCCCACGCAGGGTTTTGTGCGTTGTGGTCGTAATGATATGGCAGTGCTCAAATGGATTGTTCAACAGTCCTTTGGCAATCAGGCCGGACGGGTGCGAGATGTCAGCCATCAGCAAAGCGCCTACTTCATCGGCAGCTGCGCGCAGCTTTTTGTAATCCCAGTCACGGCTATAGGCAGAAGCACCACAGATGATCAGCTTCGGTTTCTCACGGCGGGCTGTTTCTACTACTTTGTCAAAATCAATAAGGCCGGTTTCCTGTTCTACACCATAAAAAGAAGGCTGGTAGAGTTTACCGGAGAAGTTTACCGGCGAGCCATGTGTCAGGTGACCGCCGTGTGACAGGTCGAAACCCAGAATCTTATCGCCTGGCTGCAGCACAGCCAGCATCACGGCTGCATTAGCCTGTGCACCCGAGTGTGGCTGCACGTTTACCCACGAAGCGCCAAACAATTCTTTCGCACGATCAATTGCCAGCTGCTCGGATTGGTCCACAATTTCACAGCCACCATAGTAGCGTTTGCCCGGCAGTCCCTCGGCGTACTTATTCGTCATTTCGCTGCCCATGGCCTGCATGACCTGGTCTGAAACAAAGTTCTCAGAGGCGATCAGTTCGATGCCATGAGTCTGGCGGGCTTTTTCTTTTGCGATTAAGTCAAATATGGCTGTGTCTCTT
>NZ_JSYF01000188.1:0-8427 GCF_054824225.1 Pontibacter sp. HJ8 | reverse complement strand
TTTGGCCAGCGCCTTTTTGACGGCCGGCGCCACCACGGTACCCAGTAATTCGATGGAATGGAGCACCTGGGCATGCGGCAAGGTGCCGACACTGATGTGCAACAGGTAGCGGGTATTGCCAAACAACTCATGCGCATACAGGATTTTATCGATCACCTGTTGCGGACTTCCTACCAATAGGGAGCCTTCCGGCGTTCGCATCAGTTCATAGTGTTCTCTGTCCACAGGCGACCAGCCCCGCTCACGGCCCAGCTTGCTCATCATATAGGCATAAGGGCCGTAATATTCATTGGCCGCTGTTTGAGAATCATCGGCCAGGTAGCCATGCGAATTGATGGCCAGTTGCAGCTTGGCCGGATCGTGCCCCGATTTGGTATAGGTCTCTTTGTATAAATTGGCAAAGGGGACGAAGCGTTCGGGCATACCTCCGATAATGGCCAGGGCCAGGGGTAAGCCATGCGTTGCTGCCCGGACCACGGACGCCGGCGTTCCGCCTACGGCTACCCAGATGGGCAGTTCGTCCTGGTAGGGCCTGGGGTATACGCCCAGTTTATCGATCGAAGGCCTGTGCTTGCCCTGCCAGGATACTTTCTCACTTTTATTCAGCTCGATGAGCAGTTCCAGTTTCTCCGAGAAGAGCATGTCGTAATCTTTCAGGTCGTTGCCAAAAAGCGGGAAAGACTCGATGAACGAACCGCGGCCTGCGATGATTTCCGCCCGGCCTTTCGAAAGCAGATCCACATGGGCAAAATCCTGGAAAACGCGTACCGGATCATCCGAACTCAGCACCGTCACCGCACTCGAAAGTTTTATGTTTTTGGTTCGGACGGCAGCCGCTGCCAGCACGACCGCCGGGGAGGAAACAATGAAATCAGGCCGGTGGTGTTCTCCGATGGCAAAAACATCCAGCCCCATCTGGTCTGCCAGTTCTATCTCTTCCATCAGGTTCATCATCCTTTCCTGCGGGCTGAGCAGTTTCCCGGTGGCAGGATCAGGAGTGTTTTCTACGAAGGTAGTGATTCCGATTTCCATAGTCAGTATAGGTATAATGAGTAAAGGTATAGTATGCTATAAAGCAAATGAACATTACTTTGTATTAACGAACGAACGCTTCAAATGTATCTGAATTTTTGGTTTCGCCGGCTATACCTGCAGGCATCCGTGGTAGGCCAGCAGGTATAGCCGGGAAGATTAAGGCTGTATTACCTGCAGCTTCCCGGATTATTGTTAGCTTTCCTGGCAGTATCTTCGTTTATAGAAGCAGAAAACTAAATCAGTACATATGCTGGATATTGTCATAGAAGCCCGTCAGGCATCCCTGGCTCCCGGAATGGATGTTCGCCGGATACTCCCTTTTCGTCTGCGCCGGATGGTAGGCCCTTTCATTTTCATGGACCACGCAGGCCCGGTAGCAGTGCAACCTGAATTGTCTCACTCGATGGATGTGTTGCCGCATCCGCACATCGGGCTGTCAACGGTCAGTTATTTATTCGGGGGACAGGTCACGCACCGGGACAGCCTGGGGGTAGAGCAGATCATTCGCCCGGGTGAGGTAAACTGGATGACGGCCGGGAGTGGGATTGCGCATTCGGAACGCTTCGAAGATCCGGCCGCACTGGCAGGCGGCGCACTGGAAATGATACAGACCTGGGTGGCGCTGCCGGAAAAAGACGAAGAAGATGCGCCTGCTTTTGACAATTACAAACCCGAACAACTTCCCATATACACCGATACCGGGGTCTGGATGCGGCTGATTGCGGGAGACGCTTTCGGCCTGAGAAACCAGGTCAAAACCCATTCCCCCTTATTCTATCTGCATGTAGTGCTCGACAAGGGCGCCCGTTTCGGGTTACCCAAAGAACATTCGGAAAGAGGCATGTATGTTGCCAAAGGAAGTATCGAAGTATCCGGTATAACCTATGCGATGGGGCAGATGCTCGTGTTTACCAAAGGGGCAGATCCGGTGATCCAGGCCAAAGAGCCAACCACGCTCATGTTACTGGGAGGCGAGCCGCTGGGCGAACGCTTTATCTGGTGGAATTTTGTCTCTTCCAGAAAAGACCGCATCGAGCAGGCCAAAGCGGACTGGAAGGAGGGAAGAATCCTTTTACCCCCTTCCGACAACCTGGAATATGTGCCGTTACCAACCGATCGCTCTAAGCCTGCCGGAGGCCCTCTGCCCCAGCCACTTTCCTGAAGGCGCAGAGCAATTTCGGGTAGCGGTATGGCAGGACATTTAAGAAAGCGTTATATTAGAGCTTACCTAATGTAACAAGTGAAAAGCCATGGAATACGATATCAGAAATAACCCGGCCTTACATCGGTTCGAAACGACCATAGACGGTAAAACTGCTTTGATCGATTACAAATTAAAGCCAGGCGTCATGACGGTTCTCCATACCGAAGTGCCCAAAGAACTGGAAGGGCAAGGTATAGCCGGAGCGATGACAAAATATGCCCTGGAGTATATGGCACGGGAGAAATTAGCGCTTATTCCGATCTGTCCCTACATGCGATCTTACCTGAAACGCCACCCCGAATACCAATACCTGGTACAGGAAAAAGCGGATTCCGGCGTGTAATTCATCTTTTATACTCCATCATATTTTTCAAAAAGCTTCCCCATGCCTTTCCAGATAGATTTCAGAGGTGAAAAAGCCGTTCCGGTTGCAGAAGGCCAGACCATACTGGAGGCTTCGCTGGCTGCTGGTATACCCCATTATCATGCCTGTGGGGGGAAAGGCCAGTGCACCACCTGCCGCGTACTCGTACTGGAAGGAGAAGAAAATCTGTCGCAGCTAACGAGCTATGAAAAAGCCATCAAAGGAGTCAGGAAGTTTCCGGATAATGTCAGACTGGCCTGTCAAACGCATGTGATGGGGGAAGGCGTGTCGGTACAGCGACTCATCAAAGACGATCTTGACCGCCATATTTTCATCAACGAAGCGGAAGAAAACATCACGGAGGTGATGGGGGAACGCCGCAAGCTTGCCTTGTTTTTCATCGATATACGCAATTTTACGCCTTTCATTGAGTCTCATCTACCTTTTGATGTCATCCACATCATGCGGCGGGTGTTTGCTTTGTTCCGGAACGCCATAGAGCTCTACAACGGGCAGATCATCGATACGGCAGGTGACGGTCTGTATGCCGTGTTTGGCTTGAAAACCAGCATCAAAAAGGCGGCGGAAGCAGCCGTTCTCACCGGACTTAAAATTCTGGACGACATCAAAATCTTCAACAATACCTACATGCGGCCTTATTTCAACCATACCTTTGAAGTAGGAATCGGGGTACACGTTGGCAAAGTAATTTATGGGAACGTAGGAATCGGGCTTAGCAATAACCTGACGGTGATGGGATTTCCGGTGAATATTGCAGCCCGGCTGCAGGCAGCTACCAAAGAATTGAACAACAGTTTTGTGATTTCTGAAAGAACATTCAGGATGTTGAAAAATCCGCCTTATGCTGTCGGCTGCGATTATATCAATCTAAAAGGTGTGAGCAGTGCCTATGAAGTCAAGCTGATCGGCAAACCCTATCACACCAAACCTGCCCCACTCACAGAAGAGGTATAGCCGGCTGAAAGCGGAGCTATGCCTTCCTTTGCCTTGGCAGTTAGTGCAATCGTGGCACTCAAGGTTTACAGACTGGTATAAAAAAGAAAAGACTCCCCGGGGAGGGGAGCCTTTCTTTTATGATAAGTTTAAGAATAAACCTTTCATCTTTTAGCCATGGTTATATACGGCGACACTTAACAGAAGGTTTGTAAATGCCTGAAAATAAGTGCAATTTTTTTATCCGCCTTAGTCTTGCCGGATCGCTTTGCTCGGCAGTATGACAGAATCGATCACATGGATTCTACCGTTTGATGCTTCAACATCACTTTTTACGATCTGGGCTCCCCCAATGCTTATATTTGATCCGTTCATACCTGACTCAATCGGAATGTAGCTATCGTCTGTCATTCGGATCTGGTCATTATCCCGTAACTGTGTTGCCGATACATCCGATGTCAGAATGTGTGCCTGTAGCAGGGCAGAAAGTACAGCTGTGTTATCCGCTGCTGCCAGGGCATCCAGCCTGTCTTTCGGCATGTTGCCAAAGGCTTCGTTGGTGAAAGCAAACAGGGTGACATCCTCCTGGCGTTGTATATCATCTTCCAGTTTAGCAATCTCAATCAACTTGACAAAGGTGGAGAGGTTGGGGCTTGTTCTGGCTAAGGCCAGCACATCGAGCTGTTCTGTATCCTCAACATCTTCAAACATTTCATCGATCGGTATGGGATTTTCGATGGCCAGAGCGGTAACTGAAACCGTACCAACGGGAATTACTACTTCTTCTTTTACAACCAACACCTCCAAGCCGTCTCTCTTTGCTGTAGAAGTTGCTGTTGAAGTATTACCCCCCATAGTCGCTGTCTCACTCATGTTGGTGTTTTCAGTGGCAGTTGCGTCGGTTGTCTGTTCAGAACCTGCACAGCCCACCAGCAGGAAGGAAGCCAGTGTCATGGCTGCGAATGAATTTATGATGTGTGTTTTCATAGAACTTTAGTTGGTTTTATTTAAAAATACTGGAAGCTATAATGGCCTCTCTGTCTTTAATTAAACTGTTCCGGGTAGAGGCAGGTTGTGTTAGGAGACACAAGCGGGACGAACGAATTGGAGGTATCTTAGGCAAAATGAGCGTCTTACTAAAACCAAGTAAGACCTCACTAAATAATTAGTGGCTTTGACTAAAATGAACGAATAGGATCTATTATTTTTGAAAACTTTTTGATGAAAAAGATAATCTTTTAAATGTCCTATACCTTCTTGCGGCATCAAGGCCATATTTAAGATCGATTTTCTTAAATAAGTGCTGATTGCACGAACTCCAGGTAACGGAGCCATGGGATAGTAGAAAGCTGATATATACCTTGTCATGCAGGCGGGCATTCTTCAATTTTATCATTCATCACAAATTTCATGGCTTTCATCACATTTATTATTTTTCCTTTTTGCTATCTTTTATCATTGAGCTATGAAAGATCTCGCCCTAACCAACATTGCCATCAAGCCCATTCACCAGAATAAGGTAGAATTCTGGGCTGCCACCCTCATCTTTGTTTTTGCGTTGTTTTCCCTTTCCGGGGGAGACAGTCCGAACAGATACTACTATGAGGAAGCCGGTTTTCATTACGATTTTTATAAACACTATTTTGTTCCCCAGCTCATCCGCTATACCCTGCTATACCTGGTGTTCCTGCTGTTGAATTTTGTAGTGGTCCCGAAACTGATCAGGAAAGAATCCTTGTGGCTGAATATATTCCTGGTCCTGCTGACATTCCTGGTAGTGGGCTCCGTGCTTGGGGTACTCGATACCTATTCTAAAAGCTACCTGTTCGGCGAATACTCGTCGGAGGAGCAAACCTATAATTTTATATTCCAGAACAGTTTTCATCATGCTTTCTGGTTGCTGCTGATGTTCGGTTTTTATACGGCCATCAAACACACCGGCCTTTACCTGCTCTCTAATTCAGGCACCATTCAGTCGCAGTACAAAATGATCACCCGGGATGCCCTGGCCGCTTTTGTTTTATGGATGGTCAGTATGTTCGTGTTGCTGATCGTGCAGGCAGAAAGGGAGTTGATCATAGGTTGGGGAATACTGGTGCCTTCCGCAATCCTGTTGTATTGCTATTCGTTTTATTTCCTCATCCCGAAGTCTCTGGGTAAAAAGCGTCCGTTCCGGTCTTATATCGCCAGAACGGCACTTGTGCTGTTGGTATCCTTCTTACCCGTAAGCCTGATCGTACTGTTGCTTACACAAAATGGTGAAGCGGCTTTTGGCGTCAGCCTGTTCAATAGTGTTTTTCAGCTCCTGGTCACAGCGCCGCTTACCTGGTTTCTTTACCAGCGGCACATGCAGGGGAGAGAAGAATTGTTTGTCTTGAAACAGGAACTGGGGCATTCGAATGCAAACCTGGATTTCCTGCGCACGCAGATCAATCCGCACTTCCTCTTCAATGCGCTGAACACGCTTTATGGTACCGCCCTACAGGAGAAAAGCGACCGCACAGCCCAAGGTATTCAAATGCTGGGCGATATGATGCGCTTTATGCTGCACGAGAATCACCAGCAAAAGATATTGCTGACACGGGAAGTGGAATATCTGCGCAACTACATCGACCTGCAGTTGCTGCGCACTTCTACTTCTCCGAATATCGTGATCGAGACGAAAATAGAAGATCTGCTGGAAGAAAAGTACATTGCCCCGATGTTGCTTATTCCATTTGTAGAGAATGCGTTCAAGCATGGTATCAGCCTGAAGTACAAATCCTGGATCAGGATAACGCTGCATTGCCATCACAACAAGCTATACTTTGATGTATACAACAGCACGCATGCAAAATCGGAGCAGGACCCGGAGAAAGATCAGTCCGGAATCGGTCTTCTGAATGTGAGGCAGCGCTTGAACTTGCTATACCCGGAAAGACACGAGCTCATCATCCGGGAAACGTCAGAGGAATTTTTCGTACACCTGACCATTCAGTTATAAGTATCCGGTAGAGCAGGCAAACAGAAACAAGGTATGAAAGCAATCGCAATAGATGATGAACCGATGGCGCTGGAAGTAGTACGATCGCTGGCTGCGAAAGTGCCCTACCTGGAACTGGATGCCTGCTTTACCGATGCTTTCAAAGCGCTAGAATACCTGCAAAAAGAGCCCATAGACGTTTTGTTTCTGGACATCAAAATGCCCGACATGTCCGGACTGGAATTTGTGACGAGCCTGCAGAAAAAGCCCTTGGTTATTTTTACCACGGCTTATTCGGAACATGCGGTCACCAGCTTTGAGCTCGATGCCGTCGATTACCTGCTGAAGCCATTCTCACTGCCCCGTTTTGTGAAAGCCTGCAACAAGGCACAGGAACTCCTGCAGCTTCGCGGCCGAACGCCTGCTGCCAAAGAGTATGTGTTCATCAAAACAGGGTATGAGCAGGTGAAAGTATATTACCACGAGATTCTATACCTGGAGGCGGCCGGCAATTACGTGACTTTTGTACTGGAGAACAGCAAGCTGCTGACCCGGATGACGATAAGCGAAGTAAGTGATTTGCTGCCCGCAGACAAGTTTATCCGGGTACACCGGTCCTACATAGTGGCCAAAGAAAGAATCGATAAAATAGAGCGCCACCAGCTTGGTATACAGGGGAACAACGTACCGGTCGGGGCATCCTATACCCCGCAGTTACAATTGCTGTAAATCCCGGCAGAGCTGCAGGCAAAAAGGCTATACCTGTTTTCCCGGTTCGGAATTCTATAGACCTAGAGGAAATACTTTTCAATGGCAACGGCCACACCGTCCTCCACACTCTTGAGCGTAACTTCATCGGCCGCGGCCTTTACTTCTTCGCGGGCATTGCCTACTGCTATACCTAAGCCCGCTGCACGGAGCATCTCGATGTCATTGTAATTATCTCCGAAAGCAACTACCTGGGACAGGTCAAGGCTATAGTGCTGCGTGAGCACCCGCTCCAGTGCCGAGGCTTTCGAGATGGCCTTGGGGGCGATCTCCAGGTAAGTGGATTTGGACCGGTAAATGTGAATCTGATCCGCGTACTGTGCTTCCAGTTGCGCTGCCATTTCGAATATTTCATCTTCCGGACCCATACACATCACCTTGTGTGCACCGGTTCCTGCCACATGCCAGGAGTCCAGAATGGGAGGGAGGTCGGCTATGCGGGCTTTCACCTTGGTGACACGCTGCTCTTTCTCGGTCCACTCATCCATCCGGGGAGCATGCCAGTCGTCGTTCGCATATAAACTAACATGTATCGCGGTGTTTTGCGCCATGGCCACGATTGCCGCACAGAGTTGCGCAGGTATCTGGATGGTATCAACAATAGCGGGCGTATCGGAACCGTCTGAGTAATCCAGCACATACCCTCCGTTGAAGCAGATGAGCGGATGGTGCAGGATGCCCAACTGTTGCTGCAAATGGCGCATAGCGGCCGGCATACGGGAAGAGGCCAGTATGACAGGTATCTGCTTGTCCAGCTTTTGGATCGCCTGGATGGTTCTTTCGGATAACTCTCTGTGGCTATTGAGCAGGGTACCGTCGATGTCGGTACAAAGGGCGCGGTAGTTCATGTCAAGTATAGTATGTAAGGGCGAAAACAATGCAGATCGGCCCTGTTGCTTCAATTAAGGTGCAAAGATACTTAAAATTATGGGGACAAAAAGAACGGGGCTGACAGGCAGGTACCTTCAGAATCTGCTACTTTCCTGTATCCGGCTAAGCCTGCAGGCAGGGTGTGTTCAGAAAGCTATATACATCCTTGGTGTTGTATAAAAACAGGAGGGCTTCAGGCAAACCGTAGGCTCCCGGCATACTCCTCTGCATAGCTTGAGGGGTTCTCATTCCAAAACCAGAAAGCGATTG